>NC_014230.1:1560000-1860000 GCF_000196315.1 Croceibacter atlanticus HTCC2559
AATTAATACTGGACTGTTATCTAAATGTTTTCGTGCCGTTTTGCTTCTAAATCTAAGTAACGATACTAGGTAGTTTGCAAGATATAAAAGCCCAATTAATAAAATACCTAGTAGTAATTTAGGGTTGCTCGTGGCTATAGTCATACCTATAAGATTACCTATGGCAACAGTATTCACAAAGTCAAACCCAGTCATTTTACTAAAGCTTTTAAGGCCAAATATTCTTGTAAATATGATAACAGCAATGTAAACAACTGTAGTACCTATAATAATTTCTGGCACCATGCCTATATCTTTTGTAAAGTAGTCTAATTTCATAGTATAGAATTTTCTAATCTTAAAATTACGACAATAGATAATGCAAATACTTGTAAGACTTACAAATAACATAATTTTATACTTCAAGAAAATAAATGTTAAACCGGTTGATGCCTATAAAGGTTTTACGTACATTTTCAACTATAATTTATGCTATGAATCCTGATTTACTATTTAACGCTATACGCTCTCAAGACAAGGCAAATATTGCTATTGTATTAAAAGAATATCCAGAACTAATACAAGCTAAGGACCAACGTGGCTCTACACCATTGTTACTTGCTACTTATTATGGTTTTAAAGATATTACTGAAATTTTATTAGATCATAACGCAGACATAAATGCACAAGATGCTTCTGGAAATACAGCGCTTATGGGTGTGTGTTTTAAGGGGTATCCAGAAATTGCTGAGTTACTAATTAAACGTGGCGCCAACATAGATTTGCAAAACTCTAACAATGCGACTGCTTTAATTTATGCAACAACCTTTAATCAAGAAGCTATTGTAAAGCTTTTATTGGCGCATAATGCAGATAAGAGTTTAAAAGATGCTCGAGGTCATACTGCTAAAGATCACGCACAAATGCAAGAGTTAAATGATATTCTAGACTTATTGAGTGATGAGTCTTGATACATCTCTCATTAATAAACTACAATCGGTAAGAATTCGTAATAAGGGTTTTAAAAGAAAAGCCGTGTTACCAATAGATCAGGAGTTAAACTATTGGGAATACCTTAAGCTTACTTTGGGTGAAAATGTATTTGTAGTAAAAACGGCGCTAGGTTTGGATATTATTTATTTATCTGAGGTAGAACGTACTGAGTATATTCATCAAGCTTTATATTTATTTAAACCTTTGCTTAATATAGATACTGGTATCACAGTAAAAAGCTTATCTAATGAACACGTTTTAAAAGATTTTGGAAATATCGTAAAGACACTTTCAAAACATCCTCAATTATTTTTATCTAGTTGTAAGAAGCTTATTCAAAAATTTAACCATACGCAATTAAGAACACCACTTTCTCAATTATTATATAATTGTTTTGATTCAGAATTAAATGCACTAATTAAAGTAGGAAATATTCCCTATGCTTCTAAAATTGAAACTTTAAGAACACAACAGGAACATATAAGTTTAGAACCAAAGAGTCTCTCTAATTTAACTAAGCGCTATTTGTCTAACAGCAACCATAATAATTAAGTATTCTTATTTTATAGGAATATAAATTTCTGTTACCCAGTTAGCTGGATTTGGGTCTGCACTAGGATCTGTTCTATAAACTTCAAAGTCTTTTGAAGTCTCCATTTTCTCAAGGCTATTTTCTTCTAAATAAGCATTAGCAGCACCCCAAGCATCTTTTAAGTTTTTATAATCTCCTTTAAGTGTCGTCTTAACAACTTTTTGAGATGGCATAAAACCGCATAATATAGGACTATCATTAGGAGTGATAACTTGGTTTGTGGTTGGTATTGCAGAAGAAAATATAGCGGTATTATTCGCTAAGTCCCATTGCTCGTAAATAGTCATTGGGCTACCAGAAATAGGAATATTATTTTCTTGCATATATGAAAATACTTGTGGCATCATCTCGGCCATTTTGGTGCCAATAGCACTTATCTTAGATGCAGAAGTATTGTACATATAATAACCGCCACTATGTTGTGTAATGCCATCTACATTTATAGAAAATTCAGACATTTTAGTTTCGATTACTGTGTTTATGTTTTCTAAGCCTTTAGGAAACATTGGTTTTAGCATTTGTGTGTAAGAACCATCTTGTGCTGCCCAATATGCTTTATCCTGAAAACTTTGAGAACCCTTCATTCCCCAAGTTACTTTTGTACCTTCTTCAACCTCTTCAAATGTCCAGTATACAGTACTTTCAGAAGGTCCTAAAGGTGTTTCCATTACCATGGTTTGTGTAATGCTTTTATTTGGTATAGCATCAATAGTTTCAATACGGCCATCTGGAGCAGTATCACCTGTCCAAGAATAGCTTGCGCCAACGCCTACTGTTTTTTCAGGGTAACTTGTAACTATGTTTGGATCATCTGCTTTCCAAGGACCCCAATCTTCCCAAGTTTTAAGATCATTTATTTCATTGTAAATTACAGATGCTGGTGCATTAATTACTTTAGAGTCTTCAACTTGAAAGTCGCCATCTATAGTGGCTACATATATAGAGGCACCAATTATTACAATTAGTAAAAGGAAAAATAAGTATTTTAAAAATTTCATAAAGTTAGGGGTATAGTTAATGGTATGTAAATATACATATTATAGCAACTGTTTTCGAAACATTTTTGGGGTATAAGTGATAAAATATGCTTTTAAGGTTATGAAGTTGAATGAATTACAGGAGTCATTCTTAAAAATATATGAGATAAGGAATTAAGATTTAGCGAAATACCATTAAATTGCACCTTAAATAATCAAATTATATAAAATGACATTTAAATATCTAACCGTATTAAGTTTAGGGTTACTTCTTTTAACATCTTGTGGCCAAGAAAAGAAAGAAGAGGTAAAACCAGAACCAAAAGAAACCAAAGCTGGAATTGTAGATGAATTTGCAGACATTAAAATCTTGCAATACGAAATTCCTGGGTGGGAAAATTTAAGTCTAGAAAAGCAAAAGCTTGTTTACTACATGACGCAAGCTGGTCTTAGTGGTCGTGATATGATGTGGGCTCAAAACTACCGTCATAACCTTACTATTCGTAAAGCATTAGAAAATGTGTATACAACATACACTGGTGATAAAAACACAGAAGACTGGAAAAACTTCGAAACGTTTGTTAAGCGTATATGGTTCTCTAATGGTATACACCATCATTACAGTACTGTAAAGATGACTCCAGACTTTTCTGCAGAGTATTTAAATCAACTTTTAGCAGATACAAATACAACGCTTGAAGGCGAAGCTTTTGAAGTATTGTTTAATGATAAAGATACTAAAAAAGTAAACCTTTCTAAAGATGCAGATATTGTATTAGAGAGCGCTATAAACTTTTATGGACCAGATGTAACTACTGCAGATGTAGAGCAGTTTTATGGATCTAAAACAGTTGATGCTAATGAGCCAATTGAACTTGGTCTTAATACTAAACTTGTTAAAGAAAACGGTAAGCTGGTTGAAAAAACATACAAAAGTGGAGGTCTTTATGGCGAAGCTATTGATGAGGTTATCGGTTGGTTAGAAAAAGCTAAAGGAGTAGCAGAAAATGAAAATCAAGCAAAAGCTTTAGGATTATTAATAGACTATTATAAAACAGGAAGCTTAGATACTTGGGATGAGTATGCTATTGCTTGGGTAAACTCTACAGAAGGTGATATCGATTGGATAAATGGCTTTATTGAAGTTTACAACGATCCAAAAGGTTATAAAGGTTCTTATGAAAGTATTGTACAGATTAAAGATTTTGACATGTCTAAAAAGATGGCTGTTTTATCTAAAGATGCCCAATGGTTTGAAGATAACTCTCCATTAATGGCTGAGCACAAAAAAGCAGAGGTAAAAGGAGTATCTTATAAAACTGTTATTGTTGCAGGAGAAGCTGGAGATGCTTCACCAAGTACGCCAATTGGTGTAAACTTACCAAACAACAACTGGATAAGACAAGCTCACGGAAGTAAGTCTGTATCCTTAGGTAACATAATTAATGCATATAATGGTGCTGGCGGTTCTGGTCGTTTAGAAGAATTTGCAAACGATTCTTTAGAGGTAGCATTAGAAAAAGAATATGGAAAGCAAGCAGATAAGCTACACACCGCATTACACGAAGTGGTAGGGCACGCTTCTGGACAGATAAATCCAGGTGTTGGTACACCAAAAGAAACTTTAAAGAGTTACAAATCTACAATTGAAGAAGGTCGTGCAGATTTATTCGGCTTATACTATTTAATGGATCCTAAACTTCAAGAACTAGGATTAACAGACAACTGGGAAAAAACAGGAAAAGCTGCTTATGATGGTTATATAAGAAATGGTATGATGACGCAGCTAATTCGATTAGAATTAGGTGATGATGTAGAAGAAGCACATATGCGTAACAGACAATGGGTAAGTGCTTGGGTGTTCGAGAAAGCTCAAGAATCTGGAGCAGTTGTTATGGAGCAACGTGATGGTAAAACTTACTTTGATATTAAAGACTACTCTAAAATGCGTGAGCTGTTTGGAGAATTACTTAAGGAAACACAGCGAATTACATCTGAAGGTGACTATGAAGCTGCTAAAGCTTTAGTTGAAGATTATGGTGTAAAAGTAAATCAAGACATTCATAAAGAAGTTTTAGAACGAAATAAGCAATTTAAAAGCGCACCTTATAGTGGTTTTGTAAATCCTGTTCTTGTTCCAGAAATGGATGAAGATGGAACTATTACTGCTATAAAAGTAACACAACCAGAATCTTTTGAGGCTCAAATGCTTGAGTATGCAAAAACATATGGATTCCTAAAATAAGAACTATGAAATATGTATTAGCCATAGTATTAAACTTAGGTGTGTTTTTTAGCTTGTATGCTCAAAATGACTCACCATTTTACGCAACCTTAAATAAGGAAGATGCAAGCACATTAAAGCTTCAATTTCCAGATGCTGTACAAATATTAGGATCAACAGAATATGAGTCTGCAGTTATGCTAACCGAGACTGCAGCTCATGAATTACATGATGCTATATTGGTACACGGACCAGGATATATTAGAAAGCCTTCTGCAGAGAAGGCTTTAAATGATATCGCTGCAACACCACTAATTCCAAATGCACAATCGTTTACAAGCACTAACTATACAATTACACATGATGCTATAGTTACACAAGCTTTAAATGAAGTAAGCACATCGAATTTAGAAGATCATATTATAGAGTTGCAAAATTATGGTACCAGATACCATAACAGACCAGAAGGAACACAAGCTGCTATGGATTTAAAAGCAAAATGGGAAGCATTAGCAGCAAGTTATAACCGTACAGATGTCTCTGTGAGATTATTTAACCATACAGGGACCACAATGCCGTCTGTTATAATGACCATTACAGGTGCTGTATCTCCAAATGAGTATGTAATTACTGGAGGTCATTTAGATACAACAGCAAGTGTAAATGCGTTGGCGCCAGGTGCAGATGATGATGCCTCAGGTATTGCTACAATTACTGAAGCTGCTCGTGTTTTATTCGAAATAGATTTTGTGCCTAACCGTACCATTGAAATTATGGCATATGCTGCAGAAGAGATAGGTTTAGTTGGTTCTGCAGAAATTGCACAAACTTATAGTAGCGACAATAAAAATGTAATTGGTGTCACTCAATTTGATATGACAAATTTTAATGGCTCAGACAACGATGTTTATTTTATAACAGATAATACAGATACATCATTAAATTCATTTTTAATGCAATTGTTAGACAACTATAATGCAGATGGCGTACACCAAGTTACTTACGGTACATCGTTATGTAATTATGGATGTTCAGACCACGCAAGTTGGTTTGCACAAGGCTACCCAGCATCTTTCCCCTTTGAAGCTGCTTTTGGAGAACATAACCAAGCTATTCATACCTTAGGAGATACGTTTACAGTTTCTGGTACCGCAGATCACGCTACGAAATTCACAAAACTTTGTACAGAGTTTTTAATTGAAACAGCAAAAACTTCAGTATTAGGCGTTACAGAGTTTAATCAGCCAAATGTTATAACAACTGTAAATGATAATGTTTTGAGTTATAGATTTGAATCCTCAGACTTTACTGTCGAATCACTTTCTATCTACGACATTAGTGGAAAAAAGCTAACGTTTGAGAATCTTGATGGGAATACAGGAAATTATGATTTAAACTCGCTAAGTACAGGATTGTATATAGCAAGTTTTAAGATTAAAAATCAAGGAGTTTTTTCTAAAAAAATTAGTGTAGAGTAATTATAACAAGCTATAGACTATGAAAAGCCACGTTTAACGTGGCTTTTTTATTAGTAATAACTTTATTAATTAAGCTGTGTCTTCAAGATAAATAGGAACACAATAAAAGCTATAAAGCCTAATAGTATAAAGATACTACCCTTGTAATTCTTTTTGTGAAGCTTAGCATCTTTCCTGTAGGTGAAAATCATAGCAATTACAAAAGCTATAAAGAAAAGTGCTGCAAAAATGTATTGTCCTGTACTAAACATAAGTTGTACTTTTAAAGCACAAAAATACTCTAAAAACTATGAAAAAACGCATTAACGCCGTAAGACAATTTCACACTGCATTTGGGTTAGGGATGAAGGAAGAGCCAACTGCCGACTTAGGTTTGGCAAAGAACACACTTCGTTTTAATTTAATGAAAGAAGAAAATGAGGAATATTTAGAAGCTGCTAATAATAATGATCTGGTTGAAGTGGCAGATGCCTTAGGAGATATGTTATACATTTTATGCGGCACAATTATAGAGCACGGTATGCAACATAAAATTGAAGAAGTGTTTGATGAAATACAGCGCAGCAATATGAGTAAACTTGGTGAAGATGGAAAACCAATTTATAGAGAAGATGGTAAAGTATTAAAAGGTCCAAATTACTTTAAGCCAAGTATTAAAGAAATTCTTGAAACTAAATAAAGAGATATTACAACTAAAAAAGTCAGCTATAATGCTGACTTTTTTGATTTTTTATAAGTTCTTCCGTACCATAGTAATGTTCCGGTTACTGGTAAACTTGCAATAAGTAAACTTGAAAGAAAAGCTATAATCTTTCCTGCAATACCACCGATAGCACCTATATGTATATCGTAATTCATCCTAAGTATCTTATCGGAAACCTTAGCATTGCTATATGTTCCATATACACTTGGTGTTTCAATTTCCTCTAAAGTATTTTGATCGAAAAACCTAAAGTCTGAATCGTAATACACACCTTCTGTATTAGAAGTTTCAATATAAATACTCTCAGTTTCAGAATGTGGATAATGCAGTTCAAAGCTTTCAGCATTTGGATTTTCTTTCCTCAGTAATGGTATTAATTGATCTATTGGAGAAACATCCTGATTTTTTTCTAAAGTAGTTGAGGTATTTTCAGGAATTATAAACGCAATTGTTTTATCACCGCCAATTGCTTTGTAAAAGCCATAACGCATCCAGTTATAAGACATTATAGATCCTGTAAATGCTAAGATTAATGCTAATGCGCACACATAAAATCCTAATATGGTATGCAAATCGAAATTCTTTCGTTTCCAACGTGTGGTGGCTTTCCATTTAAAGCTTACACGTTGTTTAAGGTTTTTACGCCGTTTAGGTAACCACAGTAAAAAGCCAGAGATAATGATAATAATAAATAGAAGGATAGATACACCAACAACTTGTTCTCCTAACTCTTTAGGAAGCCACAGCCTCATATGGCCTTTTAATATGAAAGCAAAAAAACCAGTCATATGATCTTTAACTTCTAAGATTTCACCAGAATACGGATTTAAAAACACGCTTTGGTAAAACTCTGGTTCTGCATCATAAAATATAACTTCAATAGGATCATTAGGTTGCTTAAATAAAGTACCATGAACAGTTTGTTGTGGAAATACTGTCTTGGCAATATCTTTAGCTTCTGTAGGAGTTAGGTGTTCTTGAGCCCTAACCTCTATAGCAGTGTCGTCATTTAATAAAGCTTCAATTTCTTCTTTAAATGCCCAGAAACAACCAGTAATTGCTACTATAAATACAACAATACCTGTTGTTAACCCTAAGATTTTATGTAGTGTAAGTATTTGCTTTTTATATTTCATATAATTAACCTTGAAAAGGGCACCTGTACAGATACCCTTTTATATAATTCAAATTATTACTTAAAACTTGTATGACACATTTGCCAATACTGCTCTAGGTGTTTGTGGAGAAATTGTTGTCCAACCTTTGTAATACTCTTTATTAAACGCATTGTTTAACTTTAGAGTAATCCTGTATTTATTAGCTTGATAAAAAACAGAAGCATTTGCAATGGTATAGCTTGGAAGGATAAACTCTCCAGTAGACTCGTAGTTAATTGCAAAACGCTCACTTGCACCATTAAACCCTAACCCAAGACCAAAACCTTCTAAAGAACCTTGCTGCACTTCATAGTTTGCCCAGAAATTGTAAAGTGTTTCTGGTCCAGCTTCTAATGGCCTTCTGTTTAGTATTTCTGGGTTGTCAGATTTTGTAGTGGTACTCTCATTATTACTAAATCCTGCTCTTATATTTAACCCATTTACAGGGTTTGCATTAATTTCAATTTCGAAACCTTTACTTTCTACCTCACCACCTTGTATTTTATTAAACGGCGAAGAAGGATCTGTAATTACACGATCTGTAACCTGAATGTTGTAATAACTAATTGTTGCATCTAATCTGTTATTAAAAAGATTGGTTTTTAAACCAACCTCAAATTGATTGGCTTGTTCTGGATCAAATGTTTGTAAAGTTTGCGGGCCATCTTCTGGGTTACCAACTAATTGTGGAGCAACATTTGTAAATCCGTTTTGATAGTTAGTAAATACAGATAAACGATCTTTAATTGGCTGGTATAATAACCCAAATTTTGGTGAAAGTGTTGTTTGATTATAATCATCTTCTGCAGATGAAATGTCACCTTCATTATCAAAATGATCTAAACGTAATCCAACCATTGCAGAAAAATTATTGGTAATATCTAACACGTCTGAAGCATATAGACTATAAATATGATATTTAGACTTATTGTTTCCAATGGCTTGAGACTCCAATGCAGCATCTACTCCAGATGAAGATAACGGGTAAGCGTCTTCTTCTACTTCTGGAGTAAAAGGATTATCACCATTACTGCCACCTTCTGGTGTAATATTGCCATAAAATGCATAACCAGTATTATTACTAGTTTGTGTTGCTGTAAAGTAATCTGCACCAATAACAACTCTATTTCTCAAGTTGGCAACTTTAAAATCACCAATAAAATTTTGTTGAATGTCAGATGTTTCAGTATTGGCGTTTTGCTTACTTATATATCTTGTGAAGGTATCATCACCTAAGATACCAAAGTCAAATAAATACGAATAGTACCCTTTTGTAGATGTAGAACTTTTAGAAAGCAATGTTTGAGATTGCCATGTATCAGATAATTTATAATCCATTTCTAAACGATAATTCTGAGAAGGATTTTCAAGTGTTAAGTCATTACTTGTAAATGAAAGTTTATTGTTATATCCTAATTCATCTAAATTACTAGCCTCTGTAGGAGCACTTCTGTTAAGAAACAAGAACATAGGGTTTGTTTGTTCGGCTTGTGTAATTTCACCGTAAAATGAAAACGATAACTTATTGTTTACTTTATAAGATAATGATGGTGCAACAAAGAACGATTTCCTAAATCCAGCATCTTGAAAACTTTGCTGAGAGGCATAAGATGTATTTAATCTAAAATATAAATTTTCCTCTTTATCTAAAGCGGTGTTAAAATCTCCTGTGACCTGGTTAAAACCATAAGAACCTGCAGTATAAGAAAGCTCACCACCAGTACCAGCATAAGGTTTTTTGGTAACTACATTTATTAAGCCACCATAAGACGAAACCGCGTTACCAAATAAAGTTGCAGAAGGTCCTTTAATTACTTCAATACGCTCAATATTAGCCGAGTTTATTGTGCCATTAGTTAAACCTGGTAAACCATTAACCAATTGTGGTTGCACAGAAAATCCTCTTAAAGAATAATATCCTGCACCATCTCCACCACGTCCAGTTGAGGTCCAAAGTTTTTCTATACCTACAGCATTATTTAAAGCATCTTCAAAATTTGTAACTACTTGAGACTCTAATAGCTCATTAGTCACTGTACTATAAACTTGTGTATTCTCAATATCTTTTAAAGGTAGTTTTGCTACATAGGCTGTTTTCTTTCTAGAAAATTTATTTTGGCGTTCGCCATTAATTACCACTTCATTTAAAATTTCATTTCCTTCATAAAGTACAATATTACCTAGCGTTAAAACACCGTCATTTTGTACTGAAACTTGTTTAGATTGTGTTTTAAAACCAAGGTATGAAATGGTTAATGTGTAGTTGCCTGCTGAAAGATTTTCAATACTAAAGTCACCTTGTTCATTAGATTGAGTGCCTGTATTTAATTGAGCAATTAAAACATTTACACCAGAAAGAGGTTTTTGGTCTGCATCTGTAATATGGCCTTGTATAGTGCTATTTTCTTGAGAAAAGCAATTAAGATAGACTGTAAATAAGAGAACGATTGTTAGTAGTCGTGTCATTTGTTTTTATTTAGACTTGATATAAATAGATTGTTTTCGGCAAATGTAATTGCCGAAACCTTAGTATCCAAATTATTTATATTAAATCTAAATAAGGTTTTGTAATTTTCTAAAAGTAAAGGGTTTGGGGCTCGTGTTTTTTAGTAATTAAAACTACAATCCATCAAATATTCCAGAAATAAGTGCAGAAAATCCTTCTGAAATGCCATCAAATACAGTCTCTAAATCTAACCAAGATGCATCTATATCCATATCTGGTATAGTAGACCATTGTTCTGCTGTTGCACCAGAAACACCCTTAAGCATTTCAGCTTTCATAGAAATGTAATCACAGACTTCTCCAACCTTTTCGTGATAAATATCAAAGTCATATTTTGTGGAGAAGATGCTCATTGCCCAGCACGAAAAATCTAACTGAGATGCCCATTTGCTATTATTATGAGCCTCCTTTATCTGTTTGGGTTTATAATGCTGTTGTTTACCGTGTTCCTTTACAAGCAGAGTGCCAATGTCTTTTAAGTAGTCTTGTTTTTGATCTGGAATTTTATGACATTGGTCTTTCATAAACTTAAGGATTATGGTTTTGTAGCTCTCAACATTTCACGTTTGCCTGGAGGTCCTGGCAATCGCTCTACTTTAAAGCCAACAGCTTGCATTGCTCTACGTACACTGCCTTTTGCAGCATAAGTGGTTAAAACACCGTTTGGTTTTAATGCCGTGTACATAATCTTAAATATTTCTTCTGTCCAAAGATCTGGTTGCACGCGAGCACCAAAGGCATCAAAATAAATTAAGTTAAAGGCGTTGTTAGCTTTTATGTCTTTAAAGAATTGTTGTCTCTTTGTAAGTGTGAAGTTTTTTGAAATAGTAATAGCCTCATCCCAAGAAGATGAATGCATTGTAGTAAAAATTGCACTGTGGTTTTCTGCATTAAGAGCCGAAACATAATTTAATTTATCAACCTCTTCTGGTAGTACAGGATAAGCTTCAATACCTTCATAATTAATTACAAGGTTTCTTTTTTGTGCTTCTAAAAATGTAATAAATGCATTTAGTCCTGTACCAAAGCCAATTTCTAAAATGTGTAATGGGCTACTAGCGTATTGTTGTTGGTCTAAAATATGAGCCAATCCCATATCTATAAATACGTGATTGGCTTCTTGTATTGCACCGTGTTTGGAGTGGTATTGCTCATCCCATTCTGGAAAATGGATCGAGGTACTACCGTCTCCAGTAATAATGATTTCGCGTTTCACTACTTAGTTTGAATCTCTTCATTTTCAGATTCTGGTACTAATACACCATCTGCTAAAAATGAATATGTTCTTTTAGGTTCTGTAATAGCCTCAACCTCTTCTTTTGTCTTACCAGCATCTTCTGCATAGTGGCGTTGCTCATCCACAGAAACTTCTTGTATAAAGGCTTTACCGTGAACAACAACAGTGTCTTCTGCTATGTCTTTAGGCATAAAGAAACCGTAATCTTTAAATTTTACCATAGCAGTCTCACTGTTTGGCATATCTAACTTCATCCAGCAGCCTTTATTTTGGCATACTGCATTTACTTTGGCCTCAAATGCAACAACAATAGTATCGTTAGCTTCCATAGAGTTATAAAGAGCTGCCATGTCTTCTGCAGATTTTGGTGTTTTAGCATCAAAAGCTTCGCCTTTCAAACTGTAAGCATTTTCCTGCACCTCTTTTTCCTCAATCGTTTTCGGAGTATCTTTGCAGGATTGAAGGTTTACAAGTAAAATGAGCGAAAAAATAGTGTATTTTAAAGTATTCATTGTATTAAGTATATTATAATTTAAGTCAAAATTAAGAAAACCTTACGTATTGTAACCAACGCGATATTGTATTTTTGCAAAAAACATAAAATTCATGGAATCAATGACAGATGCTCCAATTAAAATTACGAAAACTACAGCTTCTAAATTAGAACAGGTAGACTTTAGTAATTTAACATTCGGGAAAAATTTTACAGACCACATGTTTGTGTGCGACTATAAAAATGGCGAATGGCAGACACCAGAGATTGTTCCTTACGGCCCAATTACTATGGAGCCGTCAGCTAAAGTGTTTCACTACGGTCAAGCCGTTTTTGAAGGCATGAAAGCCTTTAAGGATGATAATGATGATGTGTTTTTGTTTAGACCAAAAGACAATTTAGATAGAATTAATAAGTCTGCCAAGCGTATGGCTATACCAGCATTTCCAGAATCTTACTTTATGGAAGGCTTACAAGCGCTCTTAAATTTAGATCGTAATTGGATTAAAGCTGGAGCAGGAAACTCTTTATACATAAGACCTTTTGTAATTGCAACAGAGTCTGGTGTATCTGCATCTCCATCGTCGTCTTATAGGTTTATGATAATTTGTGCGCCAGCAAACGCATATTACAAAGGTGAAGTAAAAGTACTGTTTGCCGAAAAGTATAGCCGATCTGCAGATGGTGGTGTTGGTTATGCAAAAGCAGCAGGAAACTACGGTGCGCAATTTTTCCCAACAAGTTTAGCACAAGCAGAAGGTTTTCAGCAAATTATCTGGACAGATGCTAAAACTCACGAGTATTTAGAGGAAGCAGGTACAATGAATATTTTCTTTAGAGTAAATGACACGTTACTAACAGCACCTATAAGCGACCGTATTTTAGATGGTATTACACGTAAGAGTTTAATACAAATTGCTGAAGATAAAGGTATAGATGTACAAGTAAGACCAGTATCTGTTAAGGAAATTGTGGAGGCTGCTAAAAATGGATCTTTAAAAGAAATATTTGGTGCAGGTACTGCTGCAACTATTAATCCTATTTCTGGATTTGGACATAAAGGCGAGACTTTTGATTTACCAAAATTAGAATCTTCTTACGCTTCTAACTTCAAAAAGGAGTTAATGGCTATACAATACAACACTAAAGATGATCCTTATGGTTGGAGACATAAAGTATTGTCTTAACATATTACCAAAACTTAATACCGAATTGTGATTTTAGATTAATCACAATTCGGTATCATTATTGAGTAATTCTATAGCAACTGGTAACGCCAAATTAAAGCATTTTCGTTACTTTTGAATCTAATGTTATGGGACTACTAAAAACACGTAAAAATAAGAAATTTGGATATGAGCCACGCTATTGGAACGACAATGGTGAAGGCAATCCTTATAAGTTAAAAGGAAAGTTTGATGAGCAACGCACAACGCTTTCGGCTTCTGGAGGCCTTGTAAATCGCTTTAAAACAGCTTGGAATGAGTATAAAACCGAGCAAGACAAGAGTTCTCATAAAACCATAATCATAATTGCAGCCATCTTAATCTTTGTCTTTCTTTGGATTATAGATTTTGATTTGACCATATTCTCTGACACCTATTAAATGAGTGACATCATTCAACTCTTACCAGACCACGTTGCCAACCAAATTGCAGCTGGAGAAGTAGTACAACGACCAGCTTCTGTAGTTAAGGAGTTGCTTGAAAATGCATTAGATGCCGGATCGGAAAGTATACAGCTAATTGTTAAGGAAGCAGGAAAAATACTTATACAAGTTATAGATGATGGTAAGGGAATGAGCGTGACAGATGCACGATTATCTTTTGAACGCCATGCAACATCTAAAATAAAGTCTGCTGAAGACCTTTTCGCAATAAATACAAAAGGTTTTAGGGGTGAAGCATTAGCATCAATCGCTGCGGTCTCTCACGTAGAGATGAAAACCAAACAGACTCAAGATGAAGTAGGGACTTATATAAAAATTGAAGGTTCAGAAATAACAACTCAAGATGTTTGTGTAACACCAAAGGGCACAAGTATCTCTGTAAAAAACTTATTTTATAATATACCTGCACGCCGAAATTTCTTAAAATCTGATGCTGTAGAAATGCGTCATATTATAGATGAATTTCAACGTGTAGCACTTGCACATCCATCTGTTGCTTTTGATCTTCATCATAACGGCAGCAGTCTATTTAGTTTGCCAAGTAGTAATTATAGACAACGCATAGTAAATATTTTAGGAACTAAGACTAATGAACGTTTAGTGCCTGTTGAGGAGGAAACAGATATCGTTAAGATATCTGGATTTGTCGGAAAACCAGAATTTGCAAAACGTACACGTGGCGAGCAATTCTTCTTTGTAAATAACAGGTATATAAAGAGTTCTTATTTACATCATTCCATTGTAAGTGCCTTTGAAGGATTATTAAGAGATAAAAGCCATCCAAGCTATTTTTTATATCTAGATGTAGACCCTAAAACTATAGATATAAACATACATCCCACAAAAACAGAAATTAAGTTTGAAGATGAGCATACACTATACGCTATGCTAAAAAGTGTGGTAAAACATAGTTTAGGACAATTTAGTGTAGCACCAGTTTTAGATTTTGATAGGGATAGTGATTTAGATACACCTTACAGTTATAAAGAAAAACACGTTAGCATCCCAAAAATAGATGTAGATAGAAATTTTAACCCTTTTCAGGACTCACAACCTGCAACAGCTTCAAAACAATCTCGTAATTTTCAGCAAAAGCCAACACAATCTTGGGAAAGCTTATATGTAGGCGCAAATACAGAGGCAATTGAAGATAATTTTCAGACATCTGCTATAGAGTTTGAAAGTGACGAGGTAACGGGCAATTTATTTGAAAACGAAACAGAAGAGCATCAAGCTAATAGTTTTCAGATACATAGAAAATATATAGTAAGCACAATAAAAAGTGGTTTGTTGGTTGTAGATCAGCATAGAGCGCACACTCGCGTACTTTATGAGGAGCTTCTAAAAAATATAACAATGAGCTCTGCAGTGAGCCAACAGTTATTATTTCCAATCGAGCTCCAGTTTAATGCTAACGAGCTAAGCTTATTAAATGAATTAAAAGATTCTTTAGTACAAACAGGTTTTGTGTTTGAGGGAAGCCAAGAACATACATTAGTAGTTTCAGGAATACCCACAATAATAAATGAAAGTAACATACAGGATTTATTACAAAGGTTACTTAGTGATTTAGAGCAGGAAGTGCCAGGAAATCAGTTTTCGCAAAATGACACTTTGGCAAAAAGTATGGCAAAAAGTATGGCTGTAAAAGCAGGCACGGTTTTGAATGTAGAAGCACAACAACATTTGTTAAACCAATTATTTGCTTGTAAAGAACCTAGCGTTACACCACAAAACAGAAAAGTGTTTGTAACACTTACCAGCAACGATCTGGATAATAAGTTTATCTAAAGTGTGTTATCATACAAGACGATAGGCAAAACTTTTAAATAAAAATACCTTGGGAAGAATAACCGAAACCGTTAAAGTTCTTATTATAATAAATGTCCTGTTTTTTGCAGGAACTTTATTTTTAGGAGATAGAGCTTATCAATTACTTTCTTTATACTTTATTAAGAACGAAAACTTTCAGCTGTGGCAGATTGTAAGCCATATGTTTATGCATGGTGGTGTTATGCATATTTTATTTAATATGTATGCACTTTGGGCATTTGGTAGTCCTATTGAAAATTATTTAGGGAAAAATAAATTTATCTTTTTTTATTTTTCAGCAGGTATAGGAGCAGCAATAATTCACACGTTGGTTAATTATTTTGCATATCAATCTGGCTTTAATTCTTTATTAGACGCAGGAATGACACCAGAAGCCATACAGACTATGCTTAATACAGGACAGTATGATACTAGTATTTTAAATAATGTATCAAAAGACACACTCCAAACTATGTTTGAAGCCTTTAATACGCCAGCTGTAGGGGCTTCTGGAGCTATTTATGGGGTATTGGTTGCATTTGCAATGTTATTTCCTAATGTATCATTATTCTTATTATTTGTACCGGTACCAATAAAAGCTAAATATTTTATACCCGTTTTAATAGGAATAGATTTGTTTTCTGGATTTACCGGTTACTCATTGTTTGGTGGAGGTATTGCTCACTTTGCCCACGTTGGTGGTGCCCTTTTTGGCTTTATCATGATGTGGTATTGGAAAAAGAATTCGTTTAACCAAAACCGTTGGGATTAATGAGTGCAATAACAGATTTAAAATTAAAATACAGTCGCCTTAATATTGCAGAAAAGCTCATAGCTATAAATATAGTTGTGTTTATTTTTGTGTTTGTATTACGTACTGTTGGGTTTTTATTGCAAGCACCACAAACGCCTTTATTAGACTGGTTTGCCTTTCCAAAAGATGTAGATGAGTTTATTTTTAAGCCTTGGACACTCATTACTTATGCATTTTTTCATTCTGGGTTATGGCATATTTTGGGTAATATGCTTATTCTATTTTACGCAAGTCAGTACTTCTTAAACTATTTTTCACCTAAACGTTTACTTAACTATTACTTTCTAGGCGCCATATGTGGTGCATTGGTATTTATGTTAAGTTACAATGTGTTTCCAGCTTTTCAAGGTCAAGGCCGTTCTACATTAATTGGAGCTAGTGCTGCAGTAATGGCTGTACTTGTTGGTATTGCAACACATATCCCACATATGCGTATTAGACTAATGTTTTTAGGTAGTATTAAATTCTGGTGGATAGCTGCCTTTTTAGTAGTAATTGATGTGATACAAATTCCTTTAAATAATCCTGGTGGTCATTTGGCGCATTTAGGAGGTGCATTGCTTGGTTATATTTACACTAAGCAGTTAGCTAAAGGACATGATATTGGCAGCGGATTTGAAAAACTAGCAGATTGGGTTTCAGGATTATTTAGCAAAACATCTAGAGAAAAGAAAAGCCCTTTAAAAACGGTTCATAAAACTAAACGCTCTAAAGCGACTACTGCTAAAAAGCCTAAGAAAGATGACCAACAAAAGAAAGTAGACGCTATCTTAGATAAGATTAGCAAAAGCGGTTATGACAGTTTAACAAAAGCAGAAAAGGACTTTCTATTTAACGCAGGAAAAGACAATATATGAAAGGCCTAAACGTCTTAGATAAATTTATATTCTTCCTAAATATTTGCTTTGCTTTAGCATTGCTTACTGCTTATTTTTTGCCCTATATTCCACCAAAAACGTTTCCTACATTATCTGTTTTAAGTTTAGGGATAGGACCGTTACTTATTGTAAACTTTTTGTTTTTTCTGTATTGGTTATTTAAAGTAAGACGCCAATTATTTATGTCTTTATTAATCTTGTTAATAGGCTTTGCTAACTTAAGTTCCTTCTATAAGTTTTCTGAATCTAAAAAAGTAGGAGATGAAGAGCATTTTTCTGTTATGTCTTATAATGTGAAATCTTTTAATAGATATAATTGGATAGATGCTGAAAACATTTCAGACAGTATTGCTCATTTTATAGCTCAAGAGCAACCTGATATTTTAGCAGTTCAAGAATATTTTTCTGAAAGCTCTAAGATAGATCGTGCCTTTAAATATAAATACATAAAAACAAAAACAAACAACAGTAGGTTTGGGCAAGCTTTTTTTAGCGAATATCCTATTATAAATTCAGGTTCTGTAGATTTTGAAAGCGCAGGAAACAATGCCATTTTTATAGATGTTGTCTATAAAAAAGACACTTTAAGATTCTACAATGCCCACTTAGAGTCTTTACGACTAAAGCCAAATGTTAAAGATCTTCAAGAAGAAGGTAGCGAACGTTTATTAGGAAGAGTAGGAGGCACATTTAAGGTGCAACAAGACCAAATGGAGCAATTAAAAGCTCATATAGAAACATCTCCATATAAGGTGATAATCTGTTCAGATTTAAATAATAGTGCTTTCTCTTATGTGTATAGAGCCATAAAAGGGAATACATATAAAGATGCTTTTAAATTGGCAGGTAATGGTTTTGGAAAAAGCTTTGATCTAGATTTTTTCCCGTTGCGTATTGATTTTATACTTTCAGATAAAACGATTCCAATAAAAGGGTTTACAACCTACACCAAGAAATTCTCAGATCATTTTCCAATTAAAGCAGATTTTAGTTTGTAGCTATTTAAGCTTTAAAGATTCTAAATAGGTTAGGGCATTAGAGCCTTCATTAAATAATAAGTCTAAAATACTAAGGTTAGGAATAAAGCCTTTTTTGTCTTCAAAAACCTGAAAGTAAGGATCTAGCTCTACATTAAGTGCTCTTTTAGCATCAATAGTATATCTTAAGTCGGTTTGAGTAGGTTCTTTAAAAAACTCTTTGGTCTTCGTGTAATTTGGAGAAAATTGAAGGCACTCACAAATAACTTCAAAACATTGGTAATTAAAATCTAGAAGAAAGGTTTGTTCCTTTTCGAAGAGAGGAGCCAAATCATCTTCAAAAAATTCAAAAAAAGCAGAACTTCTGTAGGCACTCTGTAAGCTTTTCCAATGGTGTTGTTGCCATTTAAAGCTATTTTCAATTTTTACATCTCTATATTTTTGATGGCTACCATTTCCTGTATGTAAAATAGGAATATTTAAAAGGAGCTTGCCATTTGCACCAAATACATACGTTCTGTTTCTATAGGTTTGCTTCTGATAATTATCGTCATCTTCAAAAACTACAGATTCTGCCTGTGCCATATATGCGTAATGCAAGGTAGGTGCAAAATATGCAGGATGTAAAAGAACAGTTTCCAAGTGTTATGCTTTTTTACGTTTTCTAAAGTAATTAAAACCAAACCATACTAATAAAGCTATTACAAAATATGGTAAGTATGAAGTAGGTTCGCCGCTGCCGCCAACTGTAGTAAATAAGCGTTCCCAACGCACGCCACCTTTATTGGCATCCCAACTCATCCAAACAAAAACAGCTTTACCAACAATATGATTTTCTGGCACATAGCCATAAAACCTACTATCCTCACTATTTTGTCTGTTATCACCCATCATCCAATAGTAATCTTGCTTAAAGGTATACGTAGTTGCAGGTTTTCCATTAAGTAGAACTTGATTACCATTATAGGTTATTTTGTTTTCAATACCCATTTCAGCACCTTCGTAAACTTCTATAATGCGTCTGTAAAATGGTGCAGAATCGTAAGTTAAATCGACTGTTTTTCCTTTTTGTGGAATGTATATGGAACCATATTGATCTCCATTCCAATCTAATCTGCCATTATTAGGGAATAAGTTTCCGCCTTTGGCGCCTTTTTCATCAATAATTTTAGTTACTGAAGCTACATTAGGATGGTTTCTAAAACGTTCTGCAGTTTTGTCTGTCAATGTAATACGATACTGTCTTTCGTTCTGGTTATACCAAGAAATAGGATCTGTGATATCGTACACTTCATATAAAGCCTGTGGATTAAAACCTTGACCTTTACCTTGTACTATATAGTTATATTGTGGCTTTGCGCGGTCTGGTAATTGTAATGGCTCATTATTAATATATACTTTTCCATCAACAATTTTAAGACTGTCTCCTGGCAAGCCAACAGCGCGTTTAACATAGTTAGATTTTTTATCTATAGGCTTTAAGTAATGTTTGCCATCTGTTGCAAAAAACTGTTTAACAGTATCAATAGGATAGTTAAAGACTACAATTTCATTGCGTTCTACATCTTGAAATCCAGGTAATCTTAAATAGGGTAGTTGTAATTTGTTTTTCCAAGAATCTTTATCGTTTCTGTCGTCATCATATAAAAATGATTTAGATCTCACCACAGGAATAGTATCGTGTACCATAGGGAAAGATACTGTTGTCATTGGTAGTCTTGCACCGTAATGAAACTTGCTAACAAAAAGATAATCTCCTACAAGTAATGTTTTTTCTAAAGATGAGGTAGGAATTACAAATGGTTGCATTACATACGTGTGTACAATTGTTGCAGCTACTACTGCAAATAAAATACTACTAATCCATTCTCCAGCACTTGTTCGTGGCTTTAAGTCTCTGTCTTTAATATATGTAACGTCTAAAACATAATTTACATAGTAAATATAAAGTCCAAAAGTTAGGATGACTAAGAACGTATCTAGGGTTGAATTTTTTCCAAAACTACGAATGGTTTCCACCCAAACTACGGGTATCATTATTAGGTTTACAATAGGAATGAAAAGTAAAATAGTCCACCACCAAGGTCTATTTATAATTTTCATTAATACCACAGCATTGTAAACAGGTACAAAAGCTTCCCAAGCCTGTCTTCCTGCTTTAACGTAAAGTTTCCAGGTTCCTAAACCGTGTATTACCTGTATGATCAGGATAAATATAAACCATTGTAATAATGTCATAATCTAAGTTTCATTATTAGTAAGCTAAACTAAGCTAGCGTTACAAAAATCATTAAATAATAGAGTCTAATACATCATTCATTGTAAAAACTCCTGTTTTGTCTTTTAACCATTCTGCAGCTATAATAGCACCAAGAGCAAAACCTTCTCTGGTATGAGCTGTATGGGTAATCTCTATTGTATCTATTTTAGAAGAATAGGAAATTGTATGTGTTCCAGGAACATCTGGAGTGCGTTCTGCAGTAATACCTATACTATTTGTGTGGTCTTTACTGTCTTGGTTATTTAGATGCCATTTTGTGTTATCTGTAGCGTCTATAATGTGTTCTGCAAGCGTAATAGCTGTACCGCTAGGCGCATCTAATTTTTTGGTATGATGTATTTCTTTAAGTGCAACAGCATAATCCTGCTGATTTGCCATTAAATGTGCCAATGTCTTATTTAGTTTAAAAAATAAATTTACGCCAATACTAAAGTTTGACGCATAGATAAAACTGCCGTTACTTTTATGACATATCTCAATTGCTTTGTCATAATTATCAAGCCAGCCAGTTGTGCCGGAAACTACAGGTATGTTTAGTTTAAAACACATTGTGATATTTGTGAAAGCAGCATTAGGAACGCTAAAATCTATAGCGACATCTGCTTCTTTTAAAGCTTCTTCATCTATAGCTGTAGAAGTTTTGTAACAAATTTCATGACCTCTTTTTATAGCGAGTTCCTCAATTGTTTTACCCATTCTTCCGTAACCAAGTAATGCAATCTTCATGTTAAAATTTATAATTTAAAGACATAACATAATGTGTTTTACCAGAGAACTCATCAAACTGAAAATCTGGTTGTAGCGACAAATCATCACTAACGTTAAATTGCCTTAAGTGAGCAGAAACATTAGCGTCTACAATGTTTATAACATAAATAGCAGCAGTTACAAGTAATGAGATTTCTTTGTTACGTTGGTAAAACCGTTGTGCTTCGATTAAACCATCGTCATTTACTTGCCCAAAAAACTCATCATCTTCAAAGCCAGCCAAACGCCTTTTGTAGGCGTCTCTAAAACGATTGTACTCTTTGTCATTATTAATATAAAAATAAATAGGAATAGCAAGACCCGCATAGGCTACTGGAATTTTCCAATAATCCTTATTGTAAGCTTGTCCTAAACCTGGTAATACAGCAGAGTAAAATGCTGCTCGTGCTGGAGCTAAAGGATCATAATCTGGCACTTCCTTAACTTTTTTTGTTTTAAGCTTTATGTTATCATCTACATCTAGAGATAGGGTATCTTCTTGTGCAAATGAAACAGCTGTTACAAATAAGGAAAGGATGAAAAGTATGACAAGCGATTTATTCACCCGAAATTAATTTTTTTAAGCGTTTGAAATCTTCTTCTGAAGAGAACGGAATAACAATGTTTCCATTGCCTTTTTTCTGAACTTTTACATTAACCTTAGCACCAAAATACTCAGAGAAATTTTGCTGTGCCTTTTGAAATGGTTTTGAAAGTTCTTGTGGAGGATTAGCTGAAGCTTTCTTTTTTGTAGACGATTTTCCTTGTTGTAAATCTCTTACTAAAGCTTCTGTATCTCTTACAGATAAAGAGTCCTCAATAACCTTTTCATAAATGTCTAGTTGTTGTGAGGTATCATCTATGTTAATTAATGCACGACCGTGACCCATACTTACAAAGCCATCTCTCATACCAGTTTGTATGATAGGGTCTAACTTTAATAAGCGTAAATAGTTAGAAATCGTACTTCGTTTTTTACCTACACGATCACTAAGTTGTTCTTGGGTAAGATTAATCTCATCCATTAAACGTTGGTATGATAACGCAATTTCAATAGGATCTAAATCTTTTCTTTGAATGTTTTCTACCAAAGCCATCTCTAATGATTCTTGATCATTAGCAATGCGTATGTAGGCAGGAATTGTTTCTAGACCTACTAATTTTGAAGCTCTAAATCGACGTTCTCCAGAAACAAGTTGGTACTTGTTAAAGTCTAATTTTCTAACAGTAATAGGTTGTATAACTCCTAATTCTCTAATAGATGTAGCAAGTTCTCTTAGGGTTTCCTCATTAAAACTAGTACGAGGTTGAAAAGGGTTAACTTCAATAACATCAAGCTCTAGCTCAACAATATTGCCAACAACCTTATCTGCATTTTTATCTTCAGCAGTTTTAATATCATTCTCAGGATCTTTTAGCAATGCAGAAAGACCTCTTCCTAAGGCTTGTTTTTTTGTTGCCTTCGCCATTATTAACTGTTTTTCTTAATTAATTCGTGAGCTAAACTCAAATAGTTTGAAGCTCCTTTACTTGCAGCATCGTAATT
Organism: Croceibacter atlanticus HTCC2559; assembly: GCF_000196315.1. Classification (NCBI taxonomy): domain Bacteria; kingdom Pseudomonadati; phylum Bacteroidota; class Flavobacteriia; order Flavobacteriales; family Flavobacteriaceae; genus Croceibacter; species Croceibacter atlanticus. The sequence goes on from NC_014230.1 coordinate 1,583,064, forward strand.
AATAATGCTTTCGCCATAACTTGGTGCTTCACTTAACCTAACGTTACGTTGTATAATGGTATCAAAAACCATTGCTTCAAAATGCTTCTTAACCTCATCTACTACTTGGTTGGATAAACGTAAGCGTTGGTCATACATGGTAAGGAGTAAGCCTTCAATATCTAAATCTTTATTATGTATACGTTGTACACTTTTTATAGTGTTAAGCAGTTTTCCTAAACCTTCTAATGCAAAATATTCACATTGTATAGGGATAATTACAGAATCTGCAGCTGTAAGTGCATTTAAAGTAAGTAAACCAAGTGAAGGTGCACAATCTATAATTACATAATCATAGGATGCAGCAATATCTCTTATAACCTTTCTAAGCATATATTCACGCTCATCTTGGTCTACAAGTTCAATTTCAATAGCTACCAAGTCTATATGTGCAGGCAGAATATCCAAATTAGGAGATTCAGTTTTTATGATAGCCTCTTCAGGCTTTGCCGTATGTTCAAGAATTTGATAAGTACCAATCTCAACAGACTCTACATCTATACCAAGACCAGAAGTGGCATTGGCTTGAGGATCTGCATCTATTAAAAGCACTTTTTTCTCTAAAACACCAAGTGACGCCGCTAGATTAACCGATGTTGTGGTCTTACCGACACCACCTTTTTGGTTGGCGATAGCTATGATTTTACCCATTATTTATTTTGTGTTTAAAGGGTAAAAATACATAATTTAAAAGGTTTAAAAAATGTATTTGTAGCAACTTGATTGAGATGTTGACATCTTTTTAAGACTTATTTTTCTTACTTCTTATCATTGCTTCAAGCATATCCCACATTTGTTGAGGAACTTCTTCTAGCTGGTTAAATTGTCCAGCACCCTTAATCCACTCACCACCATCGATTGTAATAACCTCACCATTTACATAAGATGAAAAGTCTGATACTAGATAGGCTGCTAAGTTTGCAAGCTCTTGGTGATCTCCTACACGTTTTAGAGGATTAGTTTTTGCTAAGTCAAATTTTTCTTTTAATTCTCCTGGTAACAATCTGTCCCAAGCACCTTTTGTAGGGAATGGTCCTGGTGCAATTGCATTGAAGCGCATACCGTATTTTGCCCACTCTACAGCTAAAGAACGTGTCATTGCTAAAACACCAGCTTTTGCTGAGGCACTTGGTACAACATAAGCAGAACCAGTCCAGGCATACGTAGTAACAATGTTTAATACAGATTTGTCTTTTTCATTGTTATCTATCCAATGCTTACCAAATGCTAGCGTGCAGTTTTTAGTTCCTTTTAAAACAATATCTATAATAGTATCAAATGCATTTGCAGATAAACGCTCTGTTGGAGAAATAAAATTACCGGCTGCATTGTTTAATAATACATCTATAGGTCCTAAGGCTTTAATAGCAGCATCACGCATAGCTTCAACTTCTTCAATATGTCTTACATCACATTGTAGAGGCACACATTTAGAACCAGTTTCTTCTGTAAGTTCTTTAGCTACAGTTTCTAATTTGTCAATATTTCTTGACGTAATTGCAACTTGTGCTCCTAGTTTTAAGAAATAAGTAGTCATTGCTTTACCTAAGCCACTACCGCCACCAGTTACTACAATATTTTTTCCCTTAAGGGCATCATCGCGAAGCATTCCGTTAGTATAGTTCATTGTTTTTTGATTTTAGTCAAATATACAATGCTTGCATAGTATATTTGGTATGCTTTTAAATATTTTAAAGTTAATCTATTAAAATCTCTAATAATGTAATTGCAGCTTCACTTATTTTTGTTCCTGGACCAAATACTGCAACAGCGCCAGCATCAAATAAAAATTGATAATCTGCAGATGGTATAACACCACCAACAATTACCATAATATCTTCTCTGCCATAGTTTTTAAGTTCCTCAATTACTTGCGGCACCAATGTTTTGTGACCTGCAGCAAGAGAGGATACACCTAAAATGTGAACATCATTTTCTACGGCTTGTTTAGCAGCCTCTTTAGGTGTTTGGAAAAGTGGACCTATATCTACATCAAAGCCAACATCTGCATAACCTGTTGCTACCACTTTGGCACCACGATCGTGACCGTCTTGTCCCATTTTGGCAATCATGATACGAGGACGTCTTCCGTCTTGTTCTGCAAAGGTATTTGCCAATTCTTTGGCTTTGCTAAATGATTTGTCGTCTTTTATCTCTTTACTGTACACGCCACTAAAACTTTGAATTTGTGCTTTATGCCTGCCAAAACTTTCTTCTAAAGCATCACTAATTTCTCCTAATGTTGCACGCTCTCTGGCAGCCGCTACAGCTAAAGATAGTAAGTTTTTGTTGCCTTGCTTTGCAGCATTGCTTAAATCTTTAAGCGCTTTTGAAACTTTATCTGTATTACGTTCTGCCTTTATACGTTCTAAACGTTCAATTTGTTGAAGTCTTACGGTTTGGTTGTCTACCTCCAACGTTACTAAAGGATCTTCTTTCTCTAACCTGTATTTGTTAGTACCTACAATTATATCTTGGCCACTATCTATACGCGCTTGTTTTCTTGCGGCAGCTTCTTCAATACGAAGTTTAGGGATACCTTTTTCAATGGCTTTTGTCATGCCTCCAAGATTTTCAACTTCTTGTATAAGCTCCCAAGCTTTTTCTGTAATATCATTTGTGAGCGATTCAACATAAAAACTACCTGCCCAAGGATCTACAGTTTTGGTAATCTGTGTTTCTTCTTGTAAATATAATTGTGTGTTACGAGCAATACGTGCAGAAAAATCGGTAGGTAATGCAATGGCTTCATCAAGCGCATTTGTGTGTAAACTTTGTGTGCCTCCAAAAGCTGCAGCAGAAGCCTCGATGCAGGTTCTGGCTACATTATTAAATGGATCTTGCTCCGTTAAGCTCCAGCCACTAGTTTGGCAGTGCGTTCTTAATGCTAACGATTTAGGATTTTTAGGATTAAATTGTTTTACCAATTTAGCCCAAAGCATACGTGCGGCACGCATTTTTGCAATTTCCATAAAATGGTTCATCCCAATTGCCCAGAAAAAAGATAGGCGCGGTGCGAACGTATCTATATCCATTCCTGCAGCCAGTCCTTTTCGTATATATTCTAAACCATCTGCAAGAGTATATGCAAGCTCAATATCACAAGTAGCACCAGCTTCCTGCATATGGTAACCCGATATACTTATACTGTTAAATTTTGGCATATTCTCTGAAGTGTATTCAAAGATGTCTGAGATAATTTTCATTGAAGGTTGTGGCGGATAAATGTATGTATTACGCACCATAAACTCTTTTAAAATATCATTTTGTATGGTTCCTGAAAGCTGTTCTGCTTTTACACCTTGTTCTTCTGCAGCTACAATATAAAATGCCATAATAGGTAAAACAGCACCATTCATAGTCATTGAAACAGACATTTTATCTAGCGGAATTTGATCAAAAAGAACTTTCATGTCCTCAACAGAATCTATAGCCACACCAGCTTTACCTACATCTCCTACAACTCTGTCATGATCACTGTCATAACCTCTATGTGTTGCCAAATCAAAAGCTACAGATAGTCCTTTTTGTCCTGCAGCCAAATTACGTCTGTAAAATGCATTACTTTCTTCTGCTGTTGAAAATCCTGCATATTGCCTTATTGTCCAAGGTCTACGAACGTACATAGTAGAGTAGGGACCACGTAAATTAGGTGCTATTCCTGCAACAAAATCTAAATGTTTAAGGTCTTCTAAATCTTCTTTAGTATAATGAGATTTTACTTCAATTTTTTCTGCAGTAGATTGCATTTTCACCCCATTTGAAGAGGTGTCTTGAGTGTCGTAATTTAATTTTAAATGCTGTAAATTCTTTCTACTCATGGTCTTCTGTTTCAGTAAAGTCATTAAAGAACATATGGCCATAGCCATATTCAAAAACGACATATAATTTTAAATAAGGATCTCTCGCTATTTTTAGAGAGTTTCTTCCAATAGCATCAGAGAACAAATCTGGTTTCATGCTGTTGGTAGTTAAAAGTGCTTTAAATGTTGTTTTAAGATCTTTGTCTATCATATTTGCAGCAATGCACTTTATGAAGTCTGATTTATAGTTTAGGTTAGAGTCTTCATTGTAAACATCCCAAATTTCTGGTTTAGATTCTTTTAGCATTTCAAAAACCTTTACAGTATGAGGAGATACAAACTCTTTAACATCTAGTTTGTTTTTTAAAGTTGGGTAAAACCACTGTCCATAAATTTGCTCACTCTGTGCATTTAAGTTGCCAATATGAACTTTAATATCGTGCTCAAAACTATAAAATGCCTCTTTTAGCAATGGTTCTGTCTCATTAGCACAAACCGTGAAGTTTGGCATGTCCTGAAATTTATATTCAAACTTTTCCTGACAACTAAAAGTTGTCACTAGACATATAAAAAAGATAAGTTTTAAAACTGGTTTCATATTGCTAATCTTTTATAGTGGTTAGGTCTTTATTAAACATTCTTCCAAAACCATATTGGAAAACTGCATAGTGATTTAAATATGGGTCTATTGCAAGTCTTGAATAGTTTCCGGTAAGTAATGGTTCAACCAATTCAGGTTTAAATGTATTGGTGTCTTTTAATGCTAGGAATGTAGTTTTTACATTATTATCATCTATATTATTAAAGACACACGTCATAAAAGGACTGTCTAAGTTTAGGGTCATTTCACCTTGATTTTTAATCCAAAATTCAGGGTGTTTCTCTTTTAGCATTTTAAAAAGTGTTACAGTACGTTCTGAAATAATTTGTTCTGGTGTAACTTTTTCTTTTATGGCATGGTTAATCCATTTAGCCATGGCTTTCATTAAATTTTTCTTCTTAGGGTCGTTATTGTAGTTATAAATATCTTCTTCATAACTGTAAAAGGCTTCTTTTATAAGCTTTGTATCTAAGCTATCACAAATAAACCTATCTGGATAATTATTAAAGCTATACTCATAGTCTTTCTGCTCTGTTTTACAACTCCATAAAACAGTAACTAAAATAAGCGGCAAAAGAATGTGATGGAATTTATTTAGCTTCATTTTTCAATCGTTCTTGTTCTAATTGTTCAGCCAGACGTTTTTCAATTATTGGCTCTATTAATGTTTTTCTCGGATTTTGTTTTACAAAAGGGTACAATTGTAAATCATTTGCCATTACATCTTGTTTGTTAGGATGCTTGTTGGTTCCTATAAGAGATAGCTTGCCATCATTAAATAACTGTTGTTCTTGTGAAGCAGAATCTTTTATCTTTTGCTGAATTTTACCATCAAATAATTGTTGTACAAAACCGCCACCCATTTCAATTTGCTTGAAAATTTCTAACGCTTTTTCAGCAAACTGTTGTGTAAGACTTTCAATATAATAACTACCGTCTGCAGCATTGTCTACTATATCAAAATAACTTTCGTGTTTCAAGACTAGTAGTTGGTTTCTAGAAATGCGATCTCCAAATTCATTATTTTTATGAAACAATGCATCATATGGCATATTATAAATTGCATTTGCACCACCTAAAGCAGCACTCATACACTCTGTTGTAGTTCGTAGCATATTTACATTGTAATCATAAATAGCCTTGTTGCGTTTTGTGGGGTGAGCAAGAATAAATAAATTATCATTTAAGTTATACTCCTTAGCAAGAGTGCTAAATAATAAACGTAGTGCTCTAAGTTTTGCAATCTCAAAAAAGTAATTAGAGCCTATTGAAACCTTTACCGTAAAATTTAAATCTTTTTGGTCTGTAAAGTGGTTTGCGTATTCATTTATATGGGCTAAAGTATATGCTAATTCTTGCGGAATATTAGCACCAGCATTTTGATAAAGTGCAGCATCTATACTTAAAATATCTTTCCCAATACATTTATTTAAAACTGAATGATCTTCATCTTTATTAGTAAACCAGTTACCATCTTTTGCAAGATGACCAATAACATCTACTCCAATCTTTAAATTGTAAGACTGCTGAAGGTCTTTTAAGTTTTTTATAAATACTTCAGAAAGAAAAGTACACTCAATATATATGAATTTATCACCTATGTTTAGTTTATCTAAAATAGCTTTTACGTTAACTGAGTCATTAGGGATAACAAACCATAACATTTCTGCACCACGCGTAAGTACATTGTTTGCTCTGGTGATGCTTTTTTCTACATTTTCTATGTAAATTTTTTCACAGACATCCCAAGAAGAAACCGCTTTTACAGACACTAACTTAGTGTCTTCTCTATGGTAAAAGGGTTTTACATCTATACCGTGATGGCTTTTGTAAATTAGGGTGTCATTGTAATCTGCGCCTTTAAGGTCTACTTGTATTTTCTGTTTCCAAGCTTTAGCGCTAACAGGATCAAAATCTTTAAATAGGTCTTTAGTCATAGTTTGTGTTTGTAAATAACAAAGGGATTTTAAAATTAAAGACTGTTTAATCTAATCTTAAAATTATTGCTATTGTATGCTATCTTCATATTCAATAATAAAAATCTCTTCATTTTCTCGCTTCATATAATATTCTTCTCTGGCAAATTTCTCAATTTCCACCGAGTCTTCTAAAGTTTTGATGGTAGTCTTGTCTTTGGCGATTTCCTCTTTGTAGTAATCCTTGTTTTTTTCAAGATCACTTATTTCGTTACTAAGTTCATTATGGATAAACCAAGAATTACTGTCGAAAAAAAACATCCAAATAGCAAAAACTATAAGTAACAAGATATACTTGTTACTTAAAAATCTGAACCACCATTTTTGCTTTAGATCTTTAAATCTCATAAGGCTAAAGATACAATTTTAGGTAAGACGTTCTCTTATGATACTCTGTACAATATCAACAGCTACGGTATTATATCTGTTGTTAGGAATAATCATATCTGCAAACTCCTTGGTAGGTTCTATAAATTGCTGGTGCATTGGTTTTAACGTCGTTTGGTAGCGGTTAAGCACCTCTTCTAAATCTCTGCCACGTTCTGCAATATCACGTTTTAAACGCCTTATTAAACGTTCATCACTATCTGCGTGCACGTAAATCTTAATGTCGAATAGGTCTCGTAACTCAGGATTTGTAAGAATTAAAATACCTTCTACAATCATTACCTTGGTAGGGTATGTGGTTGTAGTTTCTCCAGTGCGGTTATGCTCTACAAAAGAATATACGGGTTGCTCTATAGGTTTGTTGTTTCTAAGATCGTTTAAATGTTGCGTTAGTAAAGGAAAATCTATGGACTGAGGATGATCAAAATTTATCTTTGTACGCTGCTCAAGAGTAAGGTTAGATGTGTCTTTGTAGTAATGGTCTTGAGAAATAACTGCCACATCTTCTGTAGCTAACTGATCTATAATTTGATTGACCACCGTTGTTTTTCCACAGCCAGTACCGCCAGCAATTCCTATAATGAGCATCTCAATAAAAAGTTTGAAGTTTGAGCGGCAAAGTTAGAAGTTAATTCACGAAAATGGTAAACAGATGCTGAAAAAATAATTTAATACAATTTAAGCTTTAGGGGTTGTTGAAATTTGCTTTGAATGCTTATAAAATAATATAGATGCTAAAAAGCCTATAGTAGAAAATATGCCTAAAGCAATAAATACATAACTATGGCCTTGCTCACCATTCCAACCATCTAAAAAGTAACCTATCATAGGACCAGCAAAGATGTCTGGTGTGTAACCAATAAATGATATAAGACCAACAGCTGTTCCCGTAAGAGTTAAGGGTATTTTGCCTTCTTGCATTACTGCAAAATACAGTACTCTAACAGCGTATACGCCGATAGCTGTAATAATAATACTTGTAAAGAAAAACAACGTAGTGTTTTCTGGTAAGACGCCAGAAGCAAATATGCTAGCGCCGATAATAGATAGTAAAAAACCAATACATAAATAAAGTGAGGCTTTAGATCTGTCTGCTAAAACACCAATGAGAACACCTACAAGAGGTCTTATAAATAATAAGAAAGTTCCTGTTTGTGCAGCTTCAATCTCAGAATATTTCATTACGTCTTTTGCATATAAAGAGAAAATATCTGTAATCTTATAACCTACATAAGCACAGAGTATAATTATCATTAAAAGCCATACAGCTTTAAGCTGTAATACCTCTTTTATGTTTTTAAGTGTAATGTGTTCCTTAATAGTTTCCTTTTCTATTGTTCCTTTAGTATCTAGCTTTAAAAAGAAATAAACTAATAGTCCTATTAGTATTACAATGCCAGATGTTATTAAGATAACAGCTTTAAAAGCTTGACGTTGTTCAATAGTATTAAGGTCTACATCATTATCTGGCATAAGAAACGCAAAAATTAATACCCCTAAAAGTCCAAATAAGGCACCTACCAAGCCACGACCGCCATCTAAAAAACCAAATGCTTTACCTTGGCTGTCTGTGCCACCCCAAATACGAGTTGCTTTAATCATACCAGCCCAAAACAAACAAATTGTAGTAAAACCCCAATATCCATAAAGTATTTTTAACGTTGTGTATGATGGATTGTTGGCATATACAAAACTACCTATGGCAGTTAATATGAGAGAGATTCCCATTAATTTTCTAGGTTGAAATTTATCTGCTAAAGGACCACCAAACAAATAAGACACTAACGCCACTAAGCCATATATTGAAAAACAATAACCAAGCTGTGTATTAGTTACTTGAAATACATCTAAAACGGTAGCCCTAAACACTCTTGCTAAGACAAAAGGTAAAATGAAAACCGCTTCTCCTGCTAAAATTAGGAGAATAATGTAGTGTACTGGTTTTTTTATATTGTCTTTTTTCAAAGGTATGTTACAGTTTGGTTTGTGAAAGATAAGAAATAAGGCTTTGGCAAACTGTATTAGGTTAGGGTCTGTAAATAAGATGTTTTGTGTTAGGGATAGAGCAGGTTACCGTGTAACGGCGAAAGCCCGACCCGATTTAGGGGAACACCCGAAACAGTAACTTGTAATTTGTATTTAAAAAAGCTGTTAACGACTCAAGCAACTGCCTAAGTTTTCATTTATAGTTTTTATTTCTGACACTCTGTCATAATCATTCTAGTGGCACATCTTTTGACTTTTAGTAGTCGAGAAAACAATTTTGAACACTAATAAAATATATTAAGATGAGTAAAATAATTGGAATTGACTTGGGTACTACCAACAGTTGCGTTGCCGTAATGGAAGGTAACGAGCCTACGGTAATCCCAAATGCTGAAGGTAAGCGCACAACTCCTTCTGTCATTGCTTTTGTAGATGGCGGTGAGATTAAAGTGGGTGACCCAGCAAAAAGACAAGCAGTAACTAACCCAACAAAAACGGTTTCTTCTATTAAGCGTTTTATGGGTAACAAATTCAGTGAATCTTCTAAAGAAGTTGAAAGTGCTGCATACGATGTAAAAAAAGGAGATAACGATACGCCAAGAGTAGATATAGACGGTCGTTTATATACACCACAGGAATTATCTGCTATGATTCTTCAGAAAATGAAGAAAACAGCTGAAGATTATCTTGGTACAGACGTTACTGGAGCTGTAATTACAGTACCAGCATACTTTAATGATAGCCAACGCCAAGCAACTAAAGAAGCTGGTGAGATTGCAGGTCTTAAAGTAGAGCGTATTATTAATGAGCCTACTGCTGCTGCATTGGCTTATGGTTTAGATAAGAAAGATACAGACCAAAAGATTGTTGTATTTGACTTTGGTGGTGGTACTCATGACGTTTCTATCCTAGAATTAGGTGACGGCGTTTTTGAAGTATTATCTACAGATGGTGACACACACCTTGGTGGTGATGATGTTGACCAAAAGATAATTAACTGGTTGGCAGATGAGTTCAAATCTGAAGAAGATATGAACCTTAAGAAAGATCCTATGGCGTTACAACGTCTTAAGGAAGCTGCAGAGAAAGCAAAAATTGAGTTGTCTTCTTCTAACCAAACAGAAATCAATTTACCTTACATTACAGCTACTGCAAGCGGACCAAAACACTTGGTACGTACATTAACACGTAGCAAATTTGAGCAATTAATTGATGATTTAGTAAAACGCACAATTACTCCTTGTGAAAAAGCACTTAAAGCTGCTGGATTAAGCAAGAGTGATATAGATGAGGTTATCCTTGTTGGTGGTTCTACACGTATTCCTGCAGTACAAGAAGCTGTAGAGAAATTCTTTGGTAAGAAGCCAAGTAAAGGTGTAAACCCAGATGAGGTTGTAGCTGTTGGTGCTGCAATACAAGGTGGTGTATTAACAGGAGACGTAAAAGACGTTCTTTTATTAGATGTTACACCATTATCTCTAGGTATTGAAACTATGGGTGGCGTTATGACTAAGTTGATTGAGGCAAACACGACTATTCCTACGAATAAGTCTCAGGTCTTCTCAACGGCGGCAGATAACCAGCCAAGTGTAGAAATTCACGTATTACAAGGTGAGCGTCCAATGGCGGCAGATAACAAGACAATTGGTAGATTCCATTTGTCTGATATTCCACCAGCACAACGTGGTGTTCCTCAAATTGAAGTGACTTTCGATATTGATGCTAACGGTATCATTAAAGTAAGTGCAGAAGATAAAGCAACTGGTAAGAAGCAAGATATTAAGATTGAAGCGTCTTCTGGTTTAAGCGAAGAGGAAATCAAGAAAATGAAAGCTGAAGCTGAAGCTAATGCAGATGCAGATGCTAAGACTAAAGAAAAAGTTGATAAGATTAACGAGGCAGATGCTATGGTTTTCCAAACGGAAAAGCAACTTAAAGAATTTGGTGATAAATTATCTGATGATAAGAAAGCACCAATTGAAGAAGCATTAACTGAGTTAAAGGCTGCACACGCAACTGGCGATGTAGACCAAATTCAACCAGCTTTAGATAAGATAAACGAAGCTTGGAAAGTAGCTAGTGAAGAAATGTACAAAGCACAAGCAGAAGCTCAACAAGGCGCTCCAACTGGAGATGCTGGTCAAGCTGAAGGTGATGCTAGTTCTTCTGAAGGTAGCGATGTAGAAGATGTAGATTTTGAAGAAGTAAAATAAGCTTCAATCCTTAACCGGATTTCTATTATATATAAATCCGCAACTCGAAAGAGTTGCGGATTTTTTTTGTTTTAACCATAAAGATTGAAACGATTAGAGTACCAGTTTACTTATATTTATACAACTAAATTAACGCGCATAATGACTACAACTCACCGTTTTTTAATCTTGGTAACCAGCCTATTATCTATAATATCTTGCAAACAACAAACGACTAGTGAAGATCAGATTAAGAATTCTCCAACTCAAATTCAACTTAATACCACTAAAGGAAATATAGTTGTAGAGCTATACAACCAAACACCAAAACACCGTGATAATTTTATAAAACTAGCTAAAGACAGTACATTAAATGGCGTATTGTTTCATAGAGTAATTAAAGATTTTATGATACAGAGTGGTGATATTAAAAGTAAAGCTGCAAAACCACAAGATACTTTGGGAGAAGGCGAGTTGCCATATAGAGTGTCTGCTGAGTTTCATCCAGACTTATTCCATAAAAAAGGAGTATTAGCTGCTGCGAGAGATGGAAATTTAGAGCGTGCATCAAGTAGTACACAATTTTATATTGTACAAGGAAAAATTCAGAACGATAGTTTATTACAATTAAATGAAGATAGAATTAACGGCTGGCTAAGAGAACATAAATTTAAAAATAGCTTTAAGCATAAGGATTTGGTTAATGCTTTACAGCAGGCAGAAATTGTTGGAGATCAAACCTTGTATAAAAAACTTAACGATAGTATTATAAAGCTTGCAAAAGAGTTTGAAGATTTTGAAAGGTATACCATACCAAAAGAACATAGGAAAGTTTATAAAACTATTGGAGGTACGCCACACTTAGACCAGAATTACACAGTTTTTGGAGAAGTTGTAAGTGGTTTAAATATTGTTGATTCAATTGCAAATGCTGCAACAAACAATTTAGATAGACCATTAACAGATATTCGTATTAAGAGCGTTAAAATATTAGAGCAATAGTTAACCATAATTAAAATATGTGTTACGATATAAAAACAAGTAAAAAAGCACAACTAGAGCGTGTAAGGCGCGCTCAAGATTTATTGGCATTAGAGGAAATAGAAGATAGGCTACTACCTTTAACAGATTTGCCTTTGCATCATGCATCTGGATTTAATCATCCAGAAGTACTTATTTATACAGATCGTTCTCCAAATTTTCCAGAAGTTGCAACTTGGGGCTTAGTGCCACATTGGGTAAAAGATACCACTCAAAAAAAACAGTTGTGGAATAAGACCTTAAACGCACGAGGTGAAACAATTTTCGAAAAACCGTCTTTTCGAGATTCTGCTAAACATAAACGCTGCCTCTTTTATGTTGATGGCTTTTATGAGCACCATCACTACAATGGACAGGTGTATCCCTTTTATATTCATAAGAAAGATAACACGGCAATGGCAATGGCAGGATTATGGAATACTTGGGAAGATCCAGAAACTGGCGGACATTTAAATACGTTTTCAATAGTTACTACTATAGGAAATGCATTACTTTCTAAAATACATAACAATCCAAAATTAGAAGGCCCAAGAATGCCTCTAATTTTGCCAGAAGATATAGCAGATCAATGGATAACAAATGTTGATGATTATTTAGACGAGCAAACAATCACATCTTTAATACAGCCCTATCCAGATGAAGAGTTCTCTGCACATACGGTGCAAAAGCTTAGAGGCAAAGCATATCTAGGAAATACGCCAAACACTAGCGAACCAGTTATATATAATGAATTAAATTTTTAACAAGTAATACCAACCAGCTATGACCAATGTTTTTACAGAAAAAGGCACTTCAGAATTTATAAATAGAATACATAACCTTACACCAGAAACAAAACCGCAATGGGGAAAGATGAGTGTCGAAAAAATGTTAGCTCACTGCAATGTTACTTATGAGTTAATTTATGAAGATAAACATCCAAGGCCGAAAGGCTTAAAGAAACTTTTAATAAAACTATTAATTAAGAATTATGTAGTAGGAGATAAACCATTTAAAAAAAATGGAGGTACTGCACCAGCATTTTTAATTAGGGATGAGCGCAAATTTAAAACTGAAAAAGAAAGGTTAATACAGCATCTGGAAAAAACACAACAACTGGGTGAATCTCATTTTAATGGGAAAGAGTCTCATTCTTTTGGACCATTAACTATAAAAGAATGGAATACCATGTTTAGCAAACACTTAGATCATCACCTTACTCAATTTGGTGTGTAGGTAAAAAGTATAGGGAGAACTAGTTATAGTTTTCATAATCTAAATGCCTAAGCAAAGCCAAACCCTTAAATTTGTAAAAACTTAAATTATGAGATTACGTGCCAGTTCCCAAATTCTAGCACTTTTAATATTCAGCCTTTTATTGGGCATAAATTCACAAGCCCAAAAATCCAACGCTAATAGGTCTTTTAAAGACTATTATCCAATATCTGAACGCCCTTATTTAACAGGCGGATTTGGAAATAATGATTACGAACGTATATTATTAGAGGCAAAACCCGTAGTATATTATAGCGTATATAACGATATCCGAGAAGCTTTAAATAGAGATACTATTGTAAGAGGAGATGCTATTTATTTAAGTATACAGCCTCAGTTTAGGATTTATGATGAAAACTCTAAACCTGTAAAGACACCATCTTATAAAGCGTTTTTAGGATTTCAATCTATAATTAAGACAAACAACAATAATTTCTTAACTGCTGCATTGGAGTCTGGTCACTTTTCAAATGGGCAGTCCGGATCTGCGTTTAGTGAGGAGTTAGAAGACAACACTCCAGAAAGTACAGCACTCTATGAAGATTTAACAGATGATACAGATTTGGCTGCTATTTTAAATAGATCATCAGGAAACTTCTCTACCAACTTAACACGTTTGTCTTTAAACTATAGGATTAACAAATTTAATGATGAGAATTTACCAGAAACCATACATTCATTAACCTTAACCTATCAATTATACCACAGGCGTTTCTTAGGAGCATTTCAATTTGGAGGTTATAATCCAGAAGATATAGACATTTATGGAAGGCATCAAATAGAAGCTAGTTATGAGTTTACTTCACATTTAAAAGGATTTAGATATACTTTAGGACAAGAAGTATTCTTGCATCCAGATGTACACCCAAGTGCAGAAGTGTTTAGGAGTGAAACCACAGCAATTGTATATCCTTGGGATAAAGACTTAGGGATATTTGCCAAATTTGCATTTGGTTATGATGACTATAACTACAGGTTTGTAGATAGCTTCCCAAGATTTTCAATAGGATTAACTTGGGATTGGTTTACACCGTTTGTAGTTAAGCCAAATAGAGTTACGAATCCATAATATTATGGGGTTTTACATTTAGTAATTCGTATTTTTGCACTTCATTAAAAATTACAATTATGAATAATGGTTTATACGCTAAGCTTGAGACAAGTAAAGGCGATATTCTTATACAATTAGAGTTTCAGAAAACTCCAGGAACAGTTGCCAACTTTGTAGCACTTGCAGAAGGAAAACAAGAAAATAGCGCTAAAGATTTAGGGACACCTTACTATGACGGTCTTAAATTTCACCGTGTTATTGCAGACTTTATGATACAAGGTGGAGATCCACAAGGAACTGGAGCTGGCGGTCCTGGTTACAATTTTGATGATGAGTTTCACCCAGAACTAAAGCACAATAAGCCAGGTACTTTAAGTATGGCTAATGCAGGTCCTGGAACAAATGGAAGTCAGTTTTTTATAACACATGGCGAAACAGCTTGGTTAGATAACAAGCATACTGTATTTGGTTATGTTGTTGAAGGGCAAGATGTAGTTAACAAAATAAAGCAAGGTGACCTTATAAATCATGTTGAAATTATTAGAGAAGGTGAAGATGCTGAAGCTTTTGATGCTGTTGAAACCTTTAAGAATTTTAATGAAAGCAAAGCACAACGTATAGCAGATGCTAAAAAACGTGAAGAAGAAGCTTTAGCAAAAGCAACCGAAGGTTTTACAAAAACTAACAGCGGTTTATATTATAATATCACTAAAAAAGGTGATGGTAAAGCTGCAGAAAAAGGAAAAACAGTTTCTGTACATTACAAAGGGATGTTAATGGATGGTACAGTGTTCGATTCTTCATTTAAAAGAAATGAACCAATTGATTTTCCATTAGGTGTAGGCCAAGTAATTGCAGGTTGGGATGAAGGTATACAATTACTAAACGTAGGCGATCAAGCTACTTTAATAATTCCTTCAGATCTTGCTTATGGTGAACGTGGCGCTGGTGGTGTAATTCCTGGTGGAGCAACTCTTAAGTTTGATGTAGAGTTGGTAAATGTGAAGTAAGAGTGATCTAAAAATCACTTTGAGATTTTAAAAAGGGTAAAATTTGAGTATTCAAATTTTACCCTTTATTTGTTTAAAGCCTATAATTAAGACTTCCATTTAATATTGCAACCAATACTTGGTTTTTGATCCTTTCGTTGCGGATTGTTGTTTAATATATTATCTAAAGATTCTCTAAGGTCTCTACCATTTACAGGAATTCCATTTCCTGGTCTAGAGTTATCTAATTGACCTCTGTAAACTAGCTTTAATTCTGCATCAAATACAAAAAAGTCTGGCGTACAAGCTGCTTTGTAAGCTTTGGCTACGTCTTGGGTAGCATCAAAAAGGTAAGGGAACGGATAGTTTTCTTCTCTGGCAGTTTTCCACATAAGATCTGGATGATCTTGAGGATATTTTTCAATATCATTACTGTTTATAGCTACAAATCCAAAGCCCGTTACACGGTAATCATTTGCCGTTCTTACAAGTTCATCATTTACATGTTTTACAAAAGGGCAATGGTTACATATAAACATAACTACAGTACCTTTTGTACCTTTAATATCTTCTAAAGAATAGCTGTTTTTTGTTACAGCATCTACCAAATTAAAAGTTGGCGCTTTGGTACCTAATGGTAACATGTTGGAAGGAGTTAAAGACATGCGTGTAATAATTAGAGTTATTAAACTATAGGTCATCAAAATAAGACAATGGTTACATAAAATCTCCTTAAAGTATCCTTAAAATCTTGGTAAGCCTTAGTAAGCTTAGTATCTTTAATGAAAACAAAACCAATGAAAGAAGGATATACATCATTATCAATAGCAATAAAAGACTTGCAAGAAGAAGGTTACAACGTAGATTTTAATCTTGTTGAAGAAGGCGTAGAGGCTAAGTCTAAAAAGAAAACTTGGCCAGCAGGCAAATTAGATGTTGTAAAATTTTACAGATTTGAAGGTGCCACAAATCCATCAGACAATAGCATTTTGTATGTTATTGAAACAGAAGATGGAGAAAAGGGATTGTTAGTAGATAACTACGATGCCAGCGCTACTCAAGTTTCTAAAGAGATGTTGGAAAAACTAAAAATTCATCATAATGAATAATTTAACTTGGAGTGAGTTTGAGCGCGTAGATATGCGTGTAGGAACCATTCTTGAAGTTAAAGATTTTCCTGAGGCTAGAAATCCTGCTTATAAATTAAGAATAGATTTTGGTGAGATGCTTGGAGTTAAAAAAACTTCTGCCCAGATTACTACCCAATATTCTAAAGAAGATTTAATAGGAAGACAAATAATAGCTGTAGTAAATTTTCCTAAAAAGCAAATTGCAACATTTATGAGTGAGTGCTTAGTTTTAGGTGCAGTAAATGGAAAGGATGTCACGTTATTACATCCCGATTTAAAGGTCGAAAACGGCTTAAAGATTGGCTAACGCTCTTTATTAAATTATAGATATAAAAAAAGCTCTGTAGAAATATACAGAGCTTTTTTGCATTATAGTTATAGATTAATCTTTCAAATCTTCTAAAGATTTTACTTTGTGTAAAGTAGCTTTAACTTCATCTACTTGTTTAGTGAGTGTATGCTGTATTTTAGGAGGAAACTGTTGGTTGGTTAATGCATCTTCATATTCACTAACACTTGCTTTTTCTCCTCTAATACATTCTTCTAAAACAGCTTCATCGTCATTACCAGTAACAGCAGTTTTAATATCTATCCAAGTTCTGTGTAAAGAACCTGTTACACTACCTTTTTCTTTAGGTGTTTCGTTTAAATCTCTAATTTCCTTATCTAGTTCTGTCGCAAAACGGTTTCTAAGAACAGCTTGTTGCTTAAGGAAATTTTTAAGTTGAGAGCTATCTGCATCTGTCATGGCTTTTTTATAACCAGCTTCTGCATCATAGTTCTTTTCCAGAAGTTGTTGTAAATGGTTTACAATATCTTCGTGGCTATTTTCTTTTGCTTCTTCAAGTGTGGTTTTCATAGTATTATTTTTTTGTTTACCTAAAGATACTAAGGATTCAACAAAAAAATATAATTTAAAGACCAGCTTGTGAGAGGTTTAACACTTGTGTTAAACTAATTATAAAGTGATTTTTTTATGTGGTGTTAATTGCAACGATTAACCCTCAGCGGTCATTGAAAGCTCAAGCCAGCGTTCTTCTTTTTCTGTAATGGCATCATTAATTTCACCAAGACGTTTCGATTTTTTTTCAATGTCTTCTGGAGATAAATCATTTAAGAATTCTTGTTGAAGTTTCGCCTTTTCCTTTTCTAACTTCTCAATATCTTTTTCTAATCGCTTAAACTCTTTTTGTTCACTATAGGATAATCCTCCTGAGCTTTGGTTTTCTTTCCAAGAAGATTTTTGTTCAGTAGGCTTAGGTTCATTTTTCTTTGGTTCTGGTGCCTTAGAGGCATCATAAGCACGGTAATCTGAGTAATTACCAGGAAAATCTGTTATGGTTCCTTCACCTTCAAACACCAATAGGTGATCTACTATTTTATCCATAAAGTAACGGTCGTGAGATACCACCAAAAGGCAACCAGGAAAATCTAACAAGAAGTTTTCTAGGACATTTAGAGTAAGTATATCAAGATCATTAGTAGGTTCATCTAATATTAAAAAGTTGGGGTTTTGTATGAGTACAGTACATAGGTATAAACGTTTTTGCTCACCACCACTTAATTTTTCAACAAAATCATATTGCTTTTTCCTGTCAAATAAAAAGCGTTCTAAAAGTTGAGCTGCAGAAATAGTACGGCCTTTCTTAAGAGGTATATGGTCTCCAAATTCTTTGATTACATCTATTACTTTTTGGCCTTCTTTTATTGTAATCCCTTTTTGTGTGTAATATCCAAATTTTACGGTTTCACCTATTACAATCTTTCCGGTATCTGGTTTTAAGTTACCGGTAAGCATATTTAGGAATGTACTTTTACCAGTACCATTTTTTCCAATAATGCCAGCACGCTCACCAGGTTGAAAATTATAATCAAAATTTGCAAAAAGATTCTTGTTCTCAAAAGCTTTAGATACATTGTGCAACTCCACAATCTTATTACCCAAACGTTCCATATTAAGCTCAAGCTGCACTTCGTGATCATTACGACGTTTATGTGCTCTTGCCTTAATATCTGAAAAATCGTCTATTCTAGATTTAGATTTTGTTGTTCTTGCTTTTGGCTGTCTACGCATCCACTCCAACTCCTTTTTGTAAAGTTGTTTCGCTTTCTCGGTATTGGTTTGCTCAACACTATGGCGTTGTTCTTTTTTTTCGAGATAATAGCTATAGTTTCCTTTGTAGCTATACAGTTGACCGTTGTCTAGCTCAATAATTTCGTTGCACACACGATCTAAGAAATAGCGATCGTGAGTAACCATAAAGAGTGTAAGATTTTCAACTCTAAAATACTCTTCTAACCATTCAATCATTTCTAAATCTAAATGGTTGGTTGGTTCATCTAAAACAAGAAGTTCTGGTTTGTTAAGAAGTATAGTTGCAAGAGCAAGACGTTTTTTTTGACCACCAGAAAGATTATTTACCTTCTTGTTTAAATCTTCTAATTTTAATTTAAAAAGAATTTGCTTGTATTGCGTTTCGAAATCCCAAGCATTTTGAGCATCCATTTGTTCAAAAGCCTTTTGGTAAGCATCTGCATCATCTGGGTTTTTGAGAGCTTGTTCATAGCGTTCAATAATTTTTAAAGTGTCATTGTCTGAAGCAAAAATAGTTTCCTCTATGCTAAGCTCTGGATTAAGATTTGGTTCCTGAGCAAGAAATTCAACTTTAAGGCCATTTCTGTAAATTACATTTCCTTGGTCTGGTTGGTCTGCGCCAGATAGTATATTGAGCAAAGAAGTTTTACCAGTTCCGTTTTTAGCAACAAAGCCAATTTTTTGACCTTCACTTATTCCAAAGGAAATGTCTGTGAACAAAATGCGTTCTCCATATGATTTGGAGATGTTTTCAAATGAAGCGTAATTCAATGTATTTTCTTTTTTGCAAAATACGTAGAAATATTCCGATTGCGCACCATTAGAGTTTTACTTTAATAGCAATATTCTTATTCTTTTTATTAGTAATTAATCTGAAATTTCTAAAGTGATTAGAAAACCCACATTCTTCAATTGAAAAAAATAATGTGAATATTTTACGTATAAACTTTACTTTTGAAAACTAGAAACCTATAATGCTGAATTAAATTTACACTAATTGTAAATTGGGATAAAGCAAAGATTTATTTTAATTGTTTGAAACAAATTTATGAGCGCGAAGAAAAAGATTTTAGCTGTTTTAGTAAATTATGGAGATGAGCAAATTTCCTATTTAGTGCGCGTTGTTAATGAGTTAAACAGTTTTGAGAATTACGATACAACAATAGTTGTAAATTCTAACATACCATTAGAGTTACCAAATGTTGAAACAGTAAATGTTATAACTTTAGATAATTACCAGTACTTACCATTAACCTGTAGAAAGGTAATTTGGGACAATAAAGACAACTATGATATTTTTATATATGGTGAGAATGACCATTTATTTAAAGAACATCATGTTGATAAACATATTGAGTACAGTAAATTATTACCTAATGATAGAATTACAGGGTTAATACAATACGAAGAAGACCCACAAGGCAATAAATATTATCCAGGATATCATGCCGATTTTGAATGGGATTATAATTCTGTTGAGCGTCATGGCAATAAGGTATTTGCACATTTTTCTAATGTACACCAAGCTACATTTATAATTACTAAAGATGAATTACTACGAGTAGGAGAAGTCTTTAATTTTAATGAATTGGTAAAGGTTAAACGACCTAATGCTTTGGTGAGATTAGTAAATAAAATAAAGAAAGCACTAAATATGCCTTATTTTAAAGTTAAGGAGTATAGTGTGAAATGCAAGGTGAATACAGATGTTTATGAGTATGCTAATATGAAAAAACTTATCTGTATATCAGAGTTTGAAGATAATTTAATTCATCACCTACCAAACTTATATATTGAAGGAAATTTAGGAAGGACTAAACAACGCTCTGAAGATGATAAAATGAAAGCTGCAGTAAAAAAGCTTTTAAAAACAGCTTAACTAAACGGTAAATAACCAAATGTCAATACGAAACATAGAGTTATATGTTAACGTATTAAAGAGAATTTTAAATTTAAAGTTCTACTAGTTGTAAACTCATATTTGTAAATCTAAGCATACAATTTACCATCAATTTAAACAACTAAAAGAAAAACACCTATTGCTGTTATCTGGTTTTTACTTTACAGCTTAAAACCTATATTTGTCTAATAATATCTTTCCCCATGAGAATTGTACATATCATAATTATCATGCTAGTTGTAGTAAGTGTCTCATCGTGTGTAAGCACAGAGCGATTAACTTATTTACAGGAGAATACATCTCAGCTTGATAGTGTTGTAAATGTGCAACGTATACAGCAACCTTACCGTTTACAGGTTAATGATTTATTGAGTATAAAGATTAAAACTTTAGATCAAGATTTATCTGCAATGTTTAATCCTTCGCCTAAAGAGACCTCTTCAAGCCAAAATCAAGGAGAAGAAGGATTGTATTATGAAGGTTTCTTTGTTGATGCCAGAGGAAATATAAGAGTTCCAGAATTAGGTGAGGTTTATGTATTAGGGTTAACTCAAAAAGAAGTTAGACTGAAGATTGAAGAATTGCTTTATAAAAATTATTTTAAGGAAGAAACATCAAAGCTTTTTGTAACAGTACAACTAGCAGGAATACGTTATACAACATTAGGAGAAATAGGTACAGGAAGCCAAGTGCTTTATAAGACTCAGGTTACCATTATGGAAGCTATTGCAAATGCTGGAGATATAGCCGTAACTGGAGACAGGACAGACGTAAAAATTGTAAGAACCTATCCAGATGGCGTGCGTGTTCACCATATAGATTTAACATCGTTAGATGCAGTAAACTCTCCATATTATTTTATACAGCCTAATGATTTAATAGTTGTAGACCCATTACCTCAAAAAGCATTAGGTACGGGAACAACAGGAATACAATCTTTTACAACTGCAATTTCTGTGCTTACCCTATTAGTTACAACAGTTTTATTATTTGTTAGATTATAAGGATGAGAGACGACGAAGAATTTGATATTAGCGATTTAAGTTCGACTTTCGACTTTAAAGGATTCCTGTTTAAAGTATTAAGTTATTGGAAATTGTTTTTAATCTCTATTGCTATAGGGTTAGGAATTTCCTATTACATAAATGTAAGAAAGTTAGATGTTTACAGTTCAAGTAACCTAGTTTCAATTAAAGACAATCAAAACCCATTTTTTACAAGTAATACTAGTCTTACATTTAATTGGGGTGGCACTACAGATAAAGTAAATACAGTTCTTATAGCGTTAAGAACTAGAAAGCACAATACAGAAGTTGTAGAGAAACTTCAATATTATATTAACTACGAAAAAGATGGTGAGTACCAAAGGATAGATACGTATGGGAAAACTCCATTTAAAGTAAAAATAGACACTACAGCTTTTCAAATGCTGCATACAGATATGCAGATTAAAGTAAAAAACGACTCTATATTTAATCTGTCTACTAACTTTCCAGAAAGTAAAAAGCTTTTATTACACCACTATGGTAGTTTAAAAGACAGTACGCTAACTGTAAGTAAGTCTTCTTTTGAACGTGATTTTAAATTTGGGGTACCTATTAGGTTGCCTTTTTTTGAAGGCGTTGTGCATAAAGATGAATTAAATACACAGACTACAACACCCTATTTTATACGTTTTTCTAAAGCAGAATCTGTAGTTTCAAAATATACTAACATAAGAGTTGTGCCTGAGTCTACCGGATCATCTGTTTTAAAGTTAACACTAACGGGACATAATAAGAAAAGGCTTTCAGACTATTTAAATGCTACAGTAAATATTCTTAGTGTAAACTTATTAGAGCAAAAGAACCAATTTGCCACAAACACTATAGCTTTTATTGAAGAGCGTTTAAAAGAACAAGGCGAACAATTAGAAACTGTAGAAGGCGAGTTGAATGCATTTAGAACTAAAAATGCAATTGTAAATATAGATACAGAAAATGATGAGCTCTCTGTAAAAACATCGACATTAGATAACAGGTTAACAGATTTAAACAGACAAATAGATTATCTAAATACTCTTGACACCTATTTACAAACTAGGACAGATTACAGTAGTGTTCCAGCACCATCTGTAGCAGGAATAGCAGAAGGTAGTATTGTTGCATTGGTATCTAACATATTGAATTTAGCAGAGCAACGCAGTAGGTATCAATATGCATACAAAGAAAATAACCCAATTTTTGATGATATAGATAGGCAGATAAATGCAGCCAAAAACGTCCTGTTTGAAAATATAAAATCATCAAGAAGTTTATTAGAGTCTGAAAAAAGTAGAGTAGAAGCAGAGCTTTCTAGATATGAATCCCAGATTAGGCGTTTGCCAAGAGAGCAACAAGACTTACTAAAAATTCAGCGTCGTTTTGATATTAACGAGCAGTCTTATAATATGTTTTTAAGTAAACTTAATGAGGCGCGATTAGTGAAAGCCGCAAATGTTAGTGATGTTTTATTAGTAGATAAAGCAAAGCCAGTTTCAGCTTCTAGAGTTGGCCCTAATACGAGGTTAAACTATGTTATGGGTTTTCTTTTTGGACTCATAGTGCCTATAATGTTAGTGTTTATAAAAGTGTTTTTCGATAATTCTATTCACACTACAGAAGAGCTTCAAAAACTATCTCCAATACCTATCTTAGGTGTAATTGGGAAAAGTAAATTAGAGTCAAATCTTGTAGTTCTAGACACACCTAGATCTGCCATTTCTGAAGGGTTTAGGGCGCTAAGAAGCAGCTTGCAATTTATATATAGAAAACAAGGGATTGATGGGAGTAAAACCGTTTTATTAACATCCTCTATAAGTGGTGAAGGAAAAACCTACTGTTCTATGAATATTGCCTCTGTTTTTGCATTAAGTGAGCGCAAAACAGTGCTTGTAGGTTTAGATTTAAGGAAGCCAAAAATCTTTGAAGACTTTGATATTAAAAATAATAAAGGTGTAGTTAATTATTTAATTAATGATGCAACTATTGGTGAAATAGTTCAGTCCACAAAAATTGAGCATTTAGATATTATTACATCTGGACCTATTCCTCCAAATCCATCAGAACTATTAATGAAAGATTCAATGGATAGATTTATATCAGAACTTAAGGAATCTTACGATTATATTATCTTGGATAGTCCACCGATAGGTTTGGTTGCAGACTCTTTAACACTTGAGCGCTATGCAGACGCTTCAATCTATATTGTAAGACAAGGCGTGACAAAAAAGGGAATGCTAAATACTATTAATGAAAAATATAGAACAGGTGAAATCACTAATATGAGCTTTGTATTAAACTGCTTTGAGCAAAAAGCCAAATATGGTTACGGCTACGGTTATGGTTATGGCTATGGTGGTTACGGGCAAGGTTATCATGAACAGGATGTGAAAGCATCTTGGTATAAACGTTTATTTAAAAAAAATAAAAGCTAAGCTTTGGCGATAAAACAAGACGAATGGTTATATGAGATTTCTCCCAAAAGAGGTTTGTTTGAACTAAACTTCAAGGAGATTTGGCAGTATCGTGATTTACTAATGCTGTGGGTAAAGCGTGAAATTACAACGGTTTATAAACAAACAATCCTAGGGCCACTTTGGTTTTTAATTCAGCCTTTATTTACATCTGTAATATTTACACTTATATTTAATAACATCGCTAATATTGAAACAGGAGCAGTACCTTCATTTTTATTTAATTTAGCAGGAATTACAGCTTGGAATTACTTTAAAGAGTGTCTTACAGGAACTTCAGACACATTTAAAAAAAATGCAGCAATTTTTGGTAAGGTTTATTTTCCAAGAGTAATTATGCCAATGGCAACAACCATTTCCAATCTATTAAAGTTTGCGATACAAATTGGCATTCTTATTATTTTTTATGTGTTTTATGTTCTTAAAGGCAGTGATATAAGTCCAAATTTAAATTTATTATTATTCCCTATTTATGTAATAATGATGGCTCTTTTAGGGTTAGGGTTAGGGATGACAATATCTGCGGCAACAACCAAATATAGAGACTTAACAGTTTTGGTGGGTTTTGGCGTGAGTTTATTAATGTATATATCTGCAGTGCCTTATCCTTT
The DNA here is from genome assembly GCF_000196315.1 of Croceibacter atlanticus HTCC2559. Taxonomy (NCBI): domain Bacteria; kingdom Pseudomonadati; phylum Bacteroidota; class Flavobacteriia; order Flavobacteriales; family Flavobacteriaceae; genus Croceibacter; species Croceibacter atlanticus. The sequence goes on from NC_014230.1 coordinate 1,607,612, forward strand.
ATCTGAAATAAAGATTAAACAACCACAATATTCATGGATTGTAGAGTATAACCCACTCACGCAAATTATAGAAGGTTTTCGATATATGATTTTAGATACAGGAACATTTACTTGGTTTGGTTTTACATATACATTAATCATTTCAATACTTATATTTCTTATAGGGTTACTTATTTTTAATAGAACAGAAAAGACATTTATAGATACCGTTTAATTTATGGCAATTCATTTATATTTTTGGCAAGAAAAACGGGACAATGGTTTAGAAAATTATGGTGACCTTATTTCTAAATATCTTGTAGAAAGGATATCTAATAGAAAAGTAAAAACTGTAACTCATCCTTCCAAAGGCTTATATAAACATTTACTGAAACACTACCTTGTAATTGGTAGCATATTATCTTCTGCACAAAAAAAATCTGTGGTTTGGGGTAGTGGCATCATAAAGAAAGATGATACTATTAGAGAGGCTAAATTTCTTTCAGTTAGAGGTCCCAGAACTAGAGCTGCGATTTTAGAAAAAGGGTTTCAATGTCCAGAGAACTACGGTGATCCAGCGTTATTAATGCCTATGTATTATAATCCAAAAATTGAAAAAAAATATAAACTGGGTATCATCCCACATTATGTCGATTTTAAAAGTATAAATGATAGATTTAAAGATAATCCAGATATAAAAGTTATTAATTTATTGACAAACAATGTAGAGAAAACAACAGATGAAATTTTAAAATGTGAACGTACTGTGTCATCTTCTTTACATGGTGTAATAGTTTCTCATGCCTATGCAATACCATCATTGTGGATTAAATTTTCAGAGAAGCTATCTGGTGATGATATCAAATTTTATGATTATTTTGATTCTGTAGGTATTCATTTTAAAAACATCATAGAAGAGAATCCAGAACAATTAACTTTAAAGAAAATAGAAGACTTACTATTCGATTTAGAAACAGTGTTACTTCCAGAAAAAACAAAAATAGAGGCTTTACTATACTCATTACAGAAAACCTGTCCATTTAAATAAACTATGAGTCAACAGACTATTTTAAAAGTTGAAAATATTTCTAAACAATACCGTTTGGGTAATGTTGGCACAGGTACATTAAGTCATGACCTTAATCGTTGGTGGCATCAAATAAGAGGTAAAGAAAACCCTTATGCCAAAGTTGGTGCAGTAAATGATCGCAGCGCTACTGCAACTCAAGATTATGTATGGGCTATAAAAAATATTAATTTTGAAGTCAAAAAAGGTGAGGTACTTGGTATCATAGGTAAAAATGGTGCTGGTAAATCAACGTTATTAAAAATTTTATCACGAGTAACATCACCAACAACAGGATCTATTAAAACTAAAGGTCGTATTGCGTCTTTGTTAGAAGTAGGAACTGGTTTTCATCCTGAACTTACGGGAAAAGAAAACATTTATTTGAACGGAGCCATTCTTGGCATGAATAAAGCAGAAATTAACAGCAAAATAGATGAAATCATTGAATTTTCTGGATGCCAGATGTATATAGATACACCTGTAAAGCGTTATAGTAGTGGTATGCGTGTACGTTTAGCTTTTGCTGTTGCAGCCTTTTTAGAACCAGATATCTTAGTAGTTGATGAGGTATTGGCTGTTGGTGACGCAGAGTTTCAAAAGAAAGCCATTGGCAAGATGCAAGATATCTCTAAAGGCGATGGTAGGACGGTAATTTTTGTGAGTCATAATATGGCGGCAGTTCAAGATTTATGCAGTAGAGTTATTATTTTAACCAATGGAGAACAAAGTTATGAAGGCGACGTTCAAAATGGAGTTTCAATTTATCTGAGCAATAATTTCGACGAAAAGTCAGAAGTGATATTTGAAGGATCTAAAAATACAAGAGCATATATTCATAGTTTTTCAATGACAAATTCTAGAGGTGATTTGGTATCTAGTTTTAAATCTGGTGAAAAGATGATTTTTTCCGCCTTTATAAATTTAAGATCAAATTTGGTTAATCCAAGTTTCAGTCTGCGATTAACAGATGCGCACGGAACAAGTTTAGTAACTTGGCGTAGTCTTTACTTCAAAAATTCACCTCTTTCAGATATGAAAACAGGTAAGTACCAAATTCAAATCGCTAGTAAAGAATTGTATCTTTTGGATGGAACATATTACTTATCAATGTCTTTACTCGATGGTAAGAATCCTATTGATATTAAGAAGGAATTTATACAGTTTAGTGTAGTTGCCTCAAAACCTAGTAACGAATATATAACCATATCTAGAGCCTTATCTTCAAATTGCTTAATTTATTCCAATTCAGACTGGACAGTTGAAAAATTACAGAATGGAAATTAAAGAGTATAAAGAAATGACGACTGCCAAAAAAAAGAAATTTTGGCGAGAGCACCCTTTAATTGGTGATATAGAGATAAAACTTGATGGGATAAGCAGTTTTAAAATGAAATGTGATAATGACGATTCTGTTGTTAAAGAATTGCATTGGACAAATTTTATTGGTTGGGAAAAAACGAGTCTAGCATTATGGAAAAACTTATTACAACACACTGGAAAACAATCAGTAGTTTTAGATATTGGCGCATATTCTGGAATTTATTCTATAATTGCCTCCAAATTTGAAAACGTCAAACAGATATATGCTTTTGACATACAGGATAATTGTATTGATAGGTTACATCAAAATTTTAAATTAAATGCTATCGACAAAGCTTCAATCGTAAAATCGGCATGTACAGATACAGATGGTCAAATAGAATTTTATTATTATGAGGAGGAAGGCATAATGAGTTCAGTTGCTGGAATTGTTAAAAAAAAGATGAATAATCTAAAAGCTTCAGTTCCTTCAATAAAACTAGATGATTGGATTAGAAAAGATAAGAATCAAAATGTAAAACTTGTTAAAATTGACGTTGAAGGTGCCGAACAAAAAACTCTTGAAGGAATGATGGGGATTTTGAAAACACAGAAACCAGATATTTTAATTGAAATTAATGAGGCGAAACATATAAGAGCGATCAAAAATAATATACCAAAAGACTATTCGATTTATGATATAATTGAGAATGAGTTAACCATTAAAAAACTTGGGTATTTCACAAAAAATTCATCTGATAGAAACTACCTATTGACTGTGAAATCTAAAAAAGATCTTACTGGAATTTTTCAAGGAAAAGTTAAATAAGCGATGTCAAAATTTGCCATAATATCTGGACGTTACCCAAATACAAGTTTTGACTCTGTTGTTAATCATAGGATTTATGCTGACCGATATGATTTAACTTACATACATTGCAATTGGCCTACAAAACATAAAAATCTTTATTTTAATAAGCTTCAATATCTTTTAGAATATATAGATATATTTGATGCTATTTTTTGGATAGATGATGATGCTTTTTTTATAGATTTTAATATTGATATTCGAGAACTTTTACCTAAAAATGGACATTTAATTTCAATATGTAAAAGCCCCGATTTCAAATCTCTGAAAACACCATTTAGTTCTGGGCAGTTTATGATGGTTTGTAATGAGGATTCAAAAGAATTTTTAAAGAAAGCATTAGAAACCGACTTAAGCCAAGTTAAAAAATGGTGGATACCAGAATTCGGGTTTTTTAGCAATGGTGATCAAGATGCTTTGTATTATGTATCAGAAACACATGAAAAGTTTAAAAATTGCTTTGAATACCACGATTATAAAAGTTTCAATAGCAGATTTGAAAACCTAGAAAAAGCTGATGTACATTCTCCATTTATTTTGCATTTTACAGGTAAACCTGAAATAAAAAAGGAGAATTATAAGATATCACAGAAACTACTTAATAGAGATAGTTCATTAGCGCCACCAACACTATTGAATAATTATAATATAGCTTCTCAGAAAAAAACAACTGCAAAAGATGTTTTGAAAGGAATACTTAAGAAATTGATGAGGCGATGATCAAATTCTTAAAATATGCGCGAGACTTTAAGCTACCAGAAACTGTACTTGAATTATTAGAGAAGTACAGTATATCCTTTAATCCAAGTTTAATAGTTCACGATAATATCCACTATTTAGCCATACGACTTAAAAAGGATAAACAATCTAAGGTTACTGCTAAGCTAATTATCTGGGATGCTTCTAGAGTACAAGATATTAATCTTTCAGAAGAATTTGAACCTGATATTACTAAGGTTGCAGACCCTAAACTATTCCTTTTAGAAGAAAGTGTGTATTGCACGTTCAATACAGGTCATACTGCAAAAGAGCCAAACAAAATTTTCTTATGCAAAGTCGAAAACTTCGGTATTAGAGAAGTAAAAAACTGTGTGTATAATGAGCGAACTAGAATTGAAAAGAACTGGGCTTTCTTTAAAAAGGGTGATAAGTTATTATGTTTGTATAGCCTAAACCCTCTAACGGTTTTAGAAGCCAAAAATACAACTGAGGATAGTATAGTGTTTGAGAATATATTTTCCAACGAAACTGATTTAACCAACCATACCATCGGGAGTCCCTTTATTCCTAATAAGGAAAAGAATAGTTTAGCTTTTATAGCGCATAAAAAATTCTACAAAAGAGGTAAAAGGCTTTATTTGGGAAAAGTTTTTCATTTTAACACCAACAATTTCACCTTAACACAACAGTCATCATTTTTAGCGCATTCAATCGTATCGTTGTTTGGAAACAAAATAAAGCTCAATCCTAATTTAATATCTTGCACATATTTTTCAGGCCTACAATCGTATAAGAAAAAATGGATTATATCATACGGAGTTAATGATATTCAATGGAAAATAAAATGTTTAAATAAACTATAATGCCTTTAAGAACTTATTATTGGAATACCCGAAAAGTACCAAAGCTAAGGTTTTATGCTGAACGGATTTTAAAACCAAGAAAAATGATCTTTAAGCATGGTAATGCTGGAGATATTTTTAATGAGGATCTTATAAAGTTTATTTACAAAACCAATCCTCTAAATTTAAATAAGGAAGGTAATAGGCTTTTAATGGTTGGGTCCATTATGAACGTTCTCCTTGAAGATGATATCATAAACGGTATTGGCTGGAAAGGAAATGACATGTCAAAAAAAAGAGACATCATTGAAAAAGCAACTGTTTATGGTGTACGAGGTCCTTTAACAAAAAGTTTATTTGAAAATTATGGAACAGATTTATCAAACCTGAAATTTGAATATGATCCAGGGCTTCTTATTAAAGAGGTTTATAATGTAAATATGGAGAAATTTTCTGAAAATGGTCCAATTTTCATACCACATTACAGAGATTTATGGCAATATAAAAGCTATCCTAAAGGGCTTAAAGTTGTTAATATTGATAACAAACCAGAAACTATTATAAAACATATTTTAAAAGCTTCAGTAGTTTATGCATCTTCTTTGCACGGCATTATTTTTAGCCACGCGTTAAGCAAACCTTGTATTTTTGTAGCTCCTCAAACGAAAGAGCCAATATTTAAGTATCAGGACTATTTTATGTCAATAGGAATGGAAATGCCAGAACCACTTGCGCATATTTCAAAATTGTCCTACACTAAAGATGTGTCTACAACTTTGGATTATTCGATAGGACTGAAAGATTTTTACTTTCCAGATAATGAATTGTTGAGATCTAAGAATATTTTAAGTTGATAAGTCTAAGTTATGAATGTACTAATATTAGGCTTTAGAGACGCCAACCCTTTTTTTGATGAAATAGAAAAAGAAAGTTCAACACACTTTACTTACGGTACGATTCAAGATATTAATACAAATTATGATGCCATACTCATACATTGGCCAGAAAAAATCTTTAATTGGAAAGAACCATCAATTAGAGATTTAGATACTTTTACTACTTTTCTAAAAACAAGAAAACAAGAAAATTGTCCAATTGTACATTGCTTTCATAATGAACGTAGACATTATGGAATGACCTCCAATTTTGAAACGCTCTATAAACTTGTTTGGACTTATGCCGATGTCTTTATACATTTTGGGAGCTATAGTAAAATGAAGTACGAAAAAATGTATCCAGAAAAAGTACACGAGGTTATTCCTCATCCTTTGTATTTAAATTCATTTTCCAAAATCTCTAAAACTATTGGACGAAAGCATTTAGAGATTTCAGAAAAAAGTAAAGTGATTTATATTGCGGGAAAACTCAGAAAAAAAGCTGAAAGAGATTTTATTCTAAAAGCATTTGATAAACTAGATGTTGAAGACAAATTATTTTTAGGTCATATCTTATTAAAAAATAAGTTTCCAATTGATCTCAGCGCGCGTATTGGCTTGAGAAAATTACTTTCGCCAATTAAGAAGGTTTATGAGTATTGTGCGAATTTTGATTTACGGAAAAAATTAGCTTCAGAAGATATAAAGTTTTTAGAGACTCCTGTAAATACTAAGGTTATATCTAATTGTGTTGCAGCTTCGGATGTTGTATTAATACCGAGGTTGGATAGTCTTAATTCTGGTAGTATTTATTTAGGATTTACTTTTAATAAGATGGTTGTAGGGCCAGCGATAGGGAACATGAAAGAAATTTTGGAAAAGACAGGTGCCTATAGTTTTAATCCTGAGAATATAAATTTACTAGTGAACACATTAAAAGAAGCTTTAAATGTTAATGAACCTAATTATGGAGTAAATTTGGAAGCAATGTACCCTAAAAATGTTGCAAAAAAATGGGATGAACTTTTTGTTAATTTAAAACAGTAGTGTTGTTAATATCAATTATTATTCCTTCTTATAACCGTGCCCATTTAATAGGGGATACCTTAAATAGTATTTTAGATCAAACCTATAAAAGTTGGGAATGTATAATAGTAGATGATGGTAGTACAGATAACACTTTAGAGATATTAAAAGCCTATCAAGCCAAAGATGAAAGAATACATTTTTATTTAAGACCAGAACATAGATTGAAAAGCGCAAACACTTGTCGTAATATTGGAATTGAAAAAAGTAATGGTGATTTTCTACAGTTCCTAGACTCAGATGATTTGCTTTCTCCCAATAAAATTAAACTACAGTTGCAAGCTATATTAGATACTTCTGATGTTGCTTATGGAGGTTATAGATACTTTAAAAAAATAGAAGATATTGAGGGTGCAAAGAAAATACCTAAGCCTTATTATAAAAATTATAATACAGGAATTTCATTTTTGGAAGCTTTAGGTAATTCCGGTAGCTTTGTTCCACCGCATGCATACTTAGTTAGAAAAAGTTGTGTTTTTAAATCTGGTATGTGGGATGAAACTTTAAAATCTAATCAAGATGGCGAGTTTTTTTGTAGAGTATTACTTAAAGCTAATTATATAAAATATGTGCCTGATAGTGAAGTGTATTATCGCATACATGATGCACCTAGAGTAAGTAGTTTACATACTCTGAATGCTTTTGAAGAACGTATAAGAAGTTGGAAGATTATTCAAAAACATTTAAAGCCCTATGATTTAAATAATGGCTTATATATAAAAAGTGCAAAAAAAAATTTGTTTCGGATGATTGTGATTAAGCATCCCAAATTAATTCTTAAAAATTTAATTTTCTTTAGGCAACCATTAATATTCAAGTTAAAAAATAATAGGTTTACGAAAAGAATTCTTTAACACGACTAATGAACACACCCATGATTTCTATAATTACACCTAGTTACAATAAGGGTGCTTTTCTTGAAGAGGCTTTAAATTCTGTTTTAAGCCAGTCTTTTAAAGATTGGGAGTGTATTATTATAGATGATGGCAGTACAGATAATACTAGAGAAATAGGAGAACAATGGGCTTTAAATGATAAACGATTTAAATATTATTATAAAAAAAATGGTGGAGTAAGTAGTGCTAGAAATTATGCCATAACTAAAGCTTCAGGCACTTACATTTTACCCTTAGATGCAGATGATAATATTCACGAAGACTATTTAAGCAAGATTGTTTATGCATTTCAAGAAAATCCAAATTTAAAATTAGTAAGTAGTCGAATACAGAAGTTTGGCTACGCTCATGATGAATATGTTTTACCAGAATATAGTTATAAAAGACTTTTATATAGTAATTGTTTTAGTCATTGTTCTGCTTTTAAAAAAATAGACTGGGAAAGAATTGGAGGTTATGACGAGGAAATCCCATCTTTAGAAGATTGGGAGTTTTGGATACGATTATTAGATGAGAAAAGTGAAGTATTAAAAATACAAGAACTTCTTTTTAATTACAGAAAACATAAAACTAATTCCTTGTCAAATAGATTTTATTCTGATCCTGATTTTTATTTTGAGATGTATGACTTAGTTTATAAGAAAAACAAGATTCTCTATGATGCTTATTTTCCAAGACCAATAATTGCTTTTCAGCATCGTGAAGAATTATTGGCTTTTAACAATAAAATAAAAAATACATTAGTCTTTAAGATTTACACATTTTTAAAAAAGACAAAAAAAAAGTTAGGTTTTTAGATGCGAAAAGGCGAAAACATATCCAAGGAACAATCTATCTCATTAAAAGGATTTAACCATCGTGTTATCATACCATTATACATTCCTAACGAAGAAGATTATTATAAAGATTCTTGGCAAATTTTTACAATGTGTATAACATCGCTTTTAAATACGATAGCTCCACATACTGCAATTTCAATAGTTAGTAATGGATCATCCAAGGAGATAAATTCAAGATTGCTTAATTTTTGCCTAGACAATGATATTGATCAACTCATTATTGAAGAACAAAAAATAGGAAAAATCAATAGTATCTTAAGAGTTCTTAAGTTTACAAGAGAACCTTTCGTTACAATTACCGATGCCGATATATTGTTCTTAAATGGTTGGCTAAATGAAACCTCAAATATATTTCAAGCATTTCCCAAAGCTGCAGCAGTAAGTCCTTTACCTGTATTTAGGACACAAAACCATTATACATCTAATATTATATTTGACAACTTGTTTTCTAAGAAATTAAAATTTACAAAAGTTAAAGATCCTGAGGGTTTAACCAAATTTGCAAAAAGTATAGGATGGAGTCGCCTTGATGAAAAGTGGAAAGATTTGATAATGACTATTGGTTCAGATAAAATTAGAGCAGTTGTAGGTTGTAATCATGCAGTCGTGACCTACAGAACTGAGATCTTTAAAAAACAAACATTTAAATTTGCAGAGTATGCTTTAGGTGGAGAAACAGAAGGCTACTATTTAGATAGGCTTCCTCAGTTATATGATGGCTACCGTTTAGCAACGGAAACTACTTTTGCTAGGCATATGGGCAATCAGCTTGATGAGTCAATAATTACTGAATTTAAAACTATTGAAGTCGAAAAAGTTAATAGTTTCAAAACTGACAATATTTTAAAATATAGACCTTTATCTAATTTTCTGAAAAATATAATTTTTAAAAAGATATTGAATAAAAAATCGATCAAACGATTAGTGTATTTAAACAAAGGATTACCTTCAAGTAAAATTGAAAATTTTATTTAGCACATGAAAATATCTGTCGTCATACGGACAAAAAACCAAGAACATGAATTGGAGTTTTTATTAAAAAACCTCAAGACACGTTATGACGATGATATTGATGAAATTATAGTTTTGGACAATTTATCCTCAGACAATAGTGAGAAAATCACCCTACAATATGGCGCAAAATTTATATCTATAAAAAACTTTAGTTATGGTGGTAGCGCTAACATTGCTGCACAATCTGCAAGCCATGATATTGTCGTTTTGTTTAGTGCACATTCATATCCTGTAAGTCACGATTTTTTCAAGTTAATTAAAACAGCATTTATAGAAAACAAAAATCTAGCTGGAGTACGTTGCCTTCATAATCCTAATGACTATCAAAATTTTATTAATGGTATTAGCGCAAAAGAGGATCCCAATAAATCGGGACTAGTATTTGCGGGATCGGCGTTTAATAAGAAGGTTTGGTTAAAACACCCTTTTAATGAAGATGTTCCCACATTTGAAGATAAAGAATGGACTTTACGAGTGTTAAAAGAAGGATATGATATTGAGTTAGTTCCTGCCATTTTTTGCTACGATAAAAAACGTACTAAAGCACAAACATATTTCAGATTCAAAAACGACTTAAAGGGTAACTATCAAATATGGGGTATTTCGCCAACTTGGAAGGGTGTCTTTTGGGGTTTGTTAAAAGGTGTTTTTAATTTATTTTTCCATTTTTCCCTTGATGCTTATTATCTATTTAAACGTTTTTTTAGACGTGTAATTTTTCTGATAAATAAACCAACAAAACTTTAAAGTATAAAGTTTCCATAACTATAAAATTGGAGTTAAATCTCACAAAAATTTCTATTATTGCTATATATTATATACCCATACCGAAATAGAGAATTAAAAAGAATAGAAAATTCATTAAATTCTTTAAAAAATCAAACTAATAAAAGTTTTACGGTATACTTTGTAGATTCAGGAACAGAACATACTTTAGCTAAAGATGTTGAGAATCTAGTTAATACTTATGATTTTGTTACATATGTCTACCATAATACTCAGCACCAACCTTGGAATAAATCCCGAACATTAAATAGCGCAATTAAAAGTTTGGATGGTGGCTTTTGCTTCGTTGCAGATGTAGATATGATATTTAGGAATGATTTTGTGGAAATAGCTAATCAACTTCAAAAACCAAATAAGGCAACTTATTTTAAAGTCGGTTTTTTAGATCAAGTTGAAACTCAAAGAGACAAAGAGTTTGAACATTGCAACATCAAATTTGAAAGCACGTCTGAAGCTACTGGCCTTACAATGTTTCCAGTCGAAAACTTAAAAAAAATACATGGTTTCGATGAGTTTTACCACTTTTGGGGAAGTGAAGATACAGATGTGCATGTGCGTTTAAAACATAGTGGCTGTGATGTCCAATTTTATGATAAGGATATATTAATGTTACACCAATGGCATGAATCTTACCGAATAAAAGAACAGGATAAACTTACAAAAGAGCTTCAATTGTCGCATATAGTTAGACTAAATTATCGCCACCTAAACCATGCAAATGATTCAAAGAGGACTATAGTAAATAAAAGCACTTGGGGAAATATAATGACTAAATCTCAGTTTCAAGAGTTGGAAACTTGTGATACAGAAATGACATCAATATTAAATACCTTAGACCGCATTCAGCATTTTTTATATGTAGAATTGCACAATTTAGAACCTGGTATTTATAGATTTAGATTCTATTCCAATTCTTCAGAAAAAAGTTTGAAACAGAAAATCAAAAAACATCTTGGTAAAGAGAACGAAGTTTTCCTCACAATGAAAGAAGTGAACGATATGGTTTTACTGCACATTATAAGTTTTTATCGCAATAAACCTTATACATATAAAGTAAATGATAAGCTACAAGAGCTTTATTTGACCATAACACTATGAAAAAAAGCGTAGGCTTCATACCATTACGAAAAGGATCGAAAGGAATACCTGGTAAAAACAAAAAAGATTTGGCAGGAAAACCCTTGTATCAATGGGTTTTAGATGAAGCTATACAATCTAATTTAGATGAGGTTTTTGTTTTCACAGATGATGAGGGAATATTTAACGATGTGTCTCAAAATTATGCATCAACAAAAGTAAAGGCGTTACCACGATCACAAAAAAGTGCATCAGACACTGCATCAACTGAATTTGCTATGATAGAATTTGCTAAACAAATAGAGTATGATTTTGATATTATTTGTTTATTACAAGCAACTTCACCGCTAACAACTACTAAAGATATTAATGCTGCATTAGTAAAAATGGAAAATGTAGAAATAGATAGTTTGGTTTCTGTAGTAAGAACACACCGCTTTATTTGGAATGAAGATGGTACACCTCAAAATTATGATATTTATAACAGACCAAGACGTCAAGACTTTAATGGGCTGTTAATTGAAAATGGTGCTATATACTGTACAACGCAAAGTACTTTAAAGAGTTTTAGTAATAGATTGGGTGGCAATATAGAATTATTAGAAATGAAAGAAGAATCTTTAATGGAGATAGACAGTATTACAGATTGGAAAATTATTGAACAGTTATTATTAATTAAAAACAGTAACGTAAAACTATAACTTAAAATTTCAAAACTTTACATTTGTAACCTAACCAAATATGTAATGACTAACTACAATGCCCCTTTTGTAATTGCCGAAATAGGCTGTAATCATAAAGGTAATTTAGAAACAGCTAAAGAGCTTATTAAGGTTGCTAAAATATTTTGTAATGCAGATGCTGTTAAATTTCAAAAGCGTCACAATATAGAGTTGCTTACGAAAGAACAATATAACGCACCGCACCCAAACCCTATTAATTCTTATGGCGACACTTATGGTGCACATCGTGAATTTTTAGAATTTTCTCTAGAACAACATAAAGAGTTAAAAGACTACTGCGAATCTTTGGAGATAGTTTATTCTTGTTCTGTATGGGATACTACATCTGCAAAGGAGGTTTCAAGTTTAAATCCTCAGTTTATAAAAATACCTTCGGCTTGTAATAATCACTACAAAATGTTGGCCTGGCTTTGCGATAACTATAAAGGAGAAATTCATATTTCAACAGGTATGACAACGGCCAATGAAATTGAAGAGATTGTTAGTTTTTTTGAAGAGCATAAACGCCAACAAGATTTAGTACTTTATAATTGTACTTCAGGATATCCTGTACCTTTTGAGGATGTATGTCTTTTAGATATCGTAACCTTAAAAGAAAAATATGGCAAACGGATTAAGCATATTGGGTTTTCTGGACATCATTTAGGAATAGCAGTTGATGTTGCTGCGTATACCTTAGGAGCTCATATTATAGAGCGTCATTATACATTAGACAGAACTTGGAAAGGCACAGACCATGCTGCATCTTTAGAACCTATGGGTTTAAGAAAATTATCTCGTGATCTTAAAGCGGTGCACAAAACATTAACGCATAAATCACAAGATATTCTTCCTATTGAAAGGGTACAACGCGATAAGCTGAAGTATAGAAAGGATTAAACCTCAACATATGAGCAAGAAAATATTTGTCTTATTTCCAGATGGTGTGGGGCTCCGAAATTTTGCGTTCACAAATTTCAAGGAAATTGGTGAAGATTCAGGTTTCGAAGTAATGTATTGGAATAATTCGATATTTCCATTAAAAGATAAACTCGGTTATGATGAAGTGGTTATTGAAAACCGAAGCATACATCCTAAAACAGGAACACTTAATAGAGCTAGAAAACGAGTTGAGCTTGCATTGTCTAAAAAACGATTTAACGACAATGTGTATCCTACCTATCGATTTCCGCTTAGTTTTAAAACTCTAAGGGCAACACTAAAGAGCCTTTTTGTAAAATATCATGAAGTGACTCGTGCAACTCCTAAAGGATGGCAAAACCTTATGGATGAGATGTTCACTGCAGAACGCTCTACACAACGATATAAAGATTGTAAAGCACAGTTAGTAGAGCATCAACCAGATCTTGTATTTTGTACGACACAACGCTCTACACAAGCTATTGCCCCGATGCTGGCAGCTCAAGATTTAGGTATTCCTACTGTGTGTTGGGTGTATAGTTGGGATAATGTTCCTAAGGGTATGAGTACTATTGAAGCAGATCATTATATTGTTTGGTCGCAATTAATGAAAGATGAACTTTTAAAGTATTATCCAAAAACCAATCCAAATCAAATTACGATTACTGGGACACCACAATTTGAACCTCATTACGATACCAAGTTATTACAAGCTCGAGATCAATTTTTTAGTGACCATAATTTAGATAGCGATAAGCGTTATATCTGTTTTTCGGGAGACGATGAAACAACATCGCCATTAGACCAATTTTACCTAGAAGACGTTGCTAAAGCTGTAAGGCAACTTAATACAGAAGGCTATAATCTGGGTATCATATTTAGAAAAGTTCCAGTTGATTTTTCTGGGCGTTATGATGAAGTTTTGAAAAATTATTCAAATGAAATTATTGCTATAGATCCACTTTGGGAACCAATGGGTAACCAATGGAATATGGTAATGCCAACAAAAGAAGATTTTAAGTTGTTAGTTAATACCTGTCATCATAGTGATTTAGTTGTTAATATATGCTCGAGTATGGTATTCGATTTTGCAATACATGATAAACCTTGCATTTATCCAAATTACGAACAACCACAATTAAAAAAAGGAGTGCGTGATATAGGTCAAAACTATAATTATGTGCACTTTAGAACGATGCCTAAAGATGCAGTTGTTTGGGCTCTAAATAAAGCTGAAATTTATACAGGAATTAAATCAATATTAGATGGTGCAGTTAATCCAGCTCCAATAGCTAAAGAATGGTTTAAAGTTATAAATCAACATCCTTGTAATATGGCAAGTGAGCGTATTTGGGAAGCATTAAAAGATTTCACCTAATCAATACATATGCACATTGCTTTTCTTACTTCAGAGTACCCTCACGAACTAGCATCCAGATCTGCAGGCATAGGTGCAAGTATTAAAAATATCACTGCAGGTTTAGTAAAACATGCAAGAGTTTCTATTTTTATATATGGACAGGACAAAAATGTTGTAATTAGAGAAAACGGTGTTACACTACATTTTATAAAGCAGAAAAAGTTTAAATTTTTTAGCTGGTATTTTTATCGTAAGCATCTTCAAAACTATATAAATAGCTACATTGTAAAAGAACACATTACAGCAATTGAAGTGCCTGATTGGACAGGAATTTCAGCCTTTATGAATTTAAAATGTCCAATAGTAATTAAGTGTCATGGAAGTGACACCTATTTTTGTACTTTAGAAAAACGAAAACAAAAATTTAAAAATTACTTTTTAGAAAAGAAAGCTCTTAAAAGTGCAGATTACATATTGTCGGTAAGCAAATTTACTGCGGAAACTACAAAACGACTTTTTAATTTGTCGAAACGAATAGAGACAATTCCAAACGCGATAGATTCGACCAAATTTATCCCAAAACCAATAGCTGAATCAAAATTGACAATTTTATATTTTGGTACATTAATTCGGAAAAAAGGTGTTTTAGAAATACCTTTATACCTCAATAAAGTGGTTGAAGATTACCCAGATTGTCAATTTATCTTTGCGGGAAGTGATGTTCTCGATTATGAAACTAACACATCGACTTGGGGATTAATGACGAATCTAATGACTAATGTGGTTAGAGACAACTCTACTTGGTTAGGCAGTTTACCATATTCAGAAATGCAAGATCTTATAAACCAGGCTTCCGTTATTATTCTTCCTAGCTATGCTGAAGCTATGCCAATGACTTGGTTAGAGGCTATGTCGATGGAAAAAGCATTAGTAACTTCAAATATTGGCTGGGCTAAAGAATTAATGATACATAATAAGACTGGTTTTATGGCAAACCCAAAAGATCATGACTGTTATGCAAATCATATACTTCAGCTTTTAAATGACAAACACTTAAGGTATACATTTGGACAAAATGCAAGAGCTCATGTAAATTCTAGTTTTAGTTTAGAGGTAATAACCGCTCAAAACATAAATTATTATAAAACCATTGTATCATGATTATTTTAGAACATACATCTGGTTTAGTTGCAGTACGAGCCTATGATGCTAAAAAGCAAGAGATTTCATTGCAAACTATAAATGCTTGTGAAGCCTTACTTTTTTTAGCTAAAAAATTTCCTAATGAACATATCATTTGGGTAGAAGCAAAGTTGTCTTCTCAAATTAATGGTGAAGTACTTAAATCTCAATTTTCTCATCAAAGAGAAGTATTAACTTTCTCTAACACCAATTATTTTCCAGCTTGTATTGGGTATGTTGAAAACTCTTCTTTTTTAAAAGTTAACCCAAACGTTAAGTACCCAACTTGGCAAATGTCATCTCAATTGGGTGGAGCGTTAGGCTCACAATTACTACAATTTAAGAATACTGTGAGTGAAGAAATGGGCTTAGATTATATGCTATGTTCCATCGCAAAACTAGGGCAACCCAAAGGATTGTGCTGTTATAGGTTACCATTAGAAACTTTAAATACTGTAGATGTTAAACAGGCAACCACAAGCATTGTATTTAAATTCGTAAGGCAACATTATAGATTACAATGGCAATTTTTACTCTTGTTTAATTTAATTGTATTTGAAAACAAATGGCCGATATTATATATGCTTAAAAGTGTATGCACTCAAAAGCGATTACATTTAAAAAATTCATTACCAACTATACAAGTTAAAAAAGAAGTTTTTGCACAACAACAACAACAACAACAACAACAATTAGACGTAATCATTCCCACGATAGGTAGAGCATCATATTTATATGACGTCTTAAAAGATCTTTCAAATCAAACTATTCTTCCTGAAACAGTAATTATTGTTGAGCAAAACCCAAAAGAAAATGCATCAACTGAGCTAGATTATATTAAAACAAAATCTTGGCAATTTAAAATTATTCATCAATTTATTCACGAAACAGGAGCTTGCAATGCAAGAAATATAGCTTTACAACTTGTAAAATCAAGTTGGGTGTTTATGGCTGATGACGACATTAGGATAGCTTCCAATTTTATAGAAAAGGCATTAATTGATTTAAATGTACATAGTAATACTGCCATGACCTTTAGCTGTTTAAAAGAAGGAGAGACAGAACAAATTAAAAATTTAATACAATGGAATGCGTTTGGCTCAGGTTGTAGTATTGTAGAATCTGATATAGCAAAAAAGGTAGGCTTTGATACATCTTTTGAAAATGGATTTGGAGAAGACGCAGCCTTTGGAAATGATTTAAGAAATAGAGGTGTTG
This sequence comes from Croceibacter atlanticus HTCC2559, assembly GCF_000196315.1. Taxonomy (NCBI): domain Bacteria; kingdom Pseudomonadati; phylum Bacteroidota; class Flavobacteriia; order Flavobacteriales; family Flavobacteriaceae; genus Croceibacter; species Croceibacter atlanticus. The sequence continues at coordinate 1,624,365 of NC_014230.1, forward strand.
ATGTTCTTTATAATCCATTTACGAGTTTAACACACTTAAAAGCACCGATAGGAGGCTTTAGGCAACCTGTTAAGTTTCTTTGGAATGATGATAAAATAAAACCAAAACCATCGCCAACTGTGATGTTGTTTCAGTTAAAACATAGAACACCAGAGCAGGTAAAGGGTTACAAATCACTTCTATTTTTAAAATTTTACAAAAAACAAAATATTAAAAACCCAATTCGTTATGTTCGGGTTATGAAACAACGATGGAATGCTAGCGTAAAATGGGCTAATTATCTAGATAAATAGAACTCATGAATTTCACGCTAATTATCTGTACTTATCAACGACCGCAATCACTTTTAAACTTATTAAAATCTGTTAGAGAGCAAAGCTTATATCCTAATGATATTATAATTATAGATGGATCTATAGGTGATACTACTGAAAAAATAATACAATCAAATTCATTTATAAATCTAAGGTATTTTAAAGTTTCTGAGAAAAATCGAGGTTTGACAAAACAGCGAAACATTGGTATTAATAAAGTTAATAAATATTCGAAAGTGGTTTGTTTTCTCGATGATGATGTTATTTTGGAGGATAATTACTTTAGCGAAATACTTAAAACTTACATACGTCATCCACAAGCTCTAGGTGTAGGCGGTATATCCAACAATGAGATAAGTTGGGAGTTGATAAATGAAAATGAGGCTCGACAGGGCGAAAATTATTATTATTTTGATGGCTATAAACGGAAAGAGGGATTACGGTTTAGGCTTCGTAAAAAACTGATGTTGGATGCAAATCGTCCACCAGCACATTTACCTGAATTTTCACATGGCAGAAGTATTGGATACCTTCCACCATCTGGTAAAACCTATCCTGTAGAACAGTTAGTGGGATATTCCTGTTCCTTTAGAACGGATATCCTAAAGCAAAACAAATTTTCAGAATATTTTGAAGGCTATGGTTTATATGAAGATGCAGATTATACCTTGCGCTTATCAAGTATAGGAAAACTATATGTCAATACAGCAGCTCAATGTAAACACTATCATGAGGCATCAGGTCGACCAAACCAATTTAAGTATGGAAAAATGGTAGTAAAGAATGGATGGTATGTATGGCGAGTACGTTGGCCAAAACCAAGTTTAAAAGCTAGATTGAAATGGCATGCCATAGTTTGGCTGCTTACTTTAGTACGTTTATCCAATGTAATTACAACTAAAGACAAGAAAAAAGCCTTGACTGAAAGTTTAGGACGTATAGTTGCTTGGTGGCAGTTGTTGTTTAAGAAGCTAAAATTTAAACTATAGTTAAATTAATGTTTAAGTATTTATATAAATCATCGTTCATATTATCAGTAATTGTAGTTGCTGTAATTATTTGTGTCGTCCTCTTAAATTCTTTTTTGCATCATGATGGATATTTAACACCTGACTCTACTGAATACCTTACCCTAGTAGAAAATTTAAAACACAACGGTGATTTTTATGTCACTAATAATATTAGAATAGGGGATGAGCACAAATTATTTGTTAGATGGCCTATAGGCTATTCTTTAGCTATTGCAGCTATATCGATCTTGGGTATTTCGTCATTTTTAGCTTCCAAGGTTCTAAATATTTTAATTGCTATTGGATTTGTATTACTTCTAAATTCAAGGTTTCGTAATGACTCTAAATTTTATTATCCATTATTATTATTTGCAGGAAGTATTTACTTGCTTAGTGCAACTCTCTCAGAAGGTTTATATACGTTTTTGTTCTTTTCACTTGTATTTATTTTAGAAAGATTGTTATACTTTGAAAAGGATATAAAATGGTATCATTACTTTATTGTATTTACTATTACGCTTAGCATCCCAATGGTTAGATACGCAGGAATATTTGTGTTTTTCTATTTAAGTGTGTTAATTTTCTACAAATTTTTTAAAAGAAACTATAGGGGTATAGGTTTTTTGGTAACGGTTCTTTTTCTGTCAAGTGTATTTTACGCTATTTACCTTTATATCAATTTTAACGTAACAGGGACACTAACAGGTGGCTCAAGACCTTTTGTTTTTAATGTTAAAACAGGAAATATCGTTAAATCTCTATTAGGAGAATTGGTATTAATTTATCCTGGATTTTCTTGGAAAGCTCTAGCCATTCAAGGTATTGTAATCATATCTTCGGTTTGGGTTTTGAACTTTAAGTTTGTAGACGAAAAAACTGATAAATCAGAAAGCGCAGGTTCTCTTAAGTTTTATGGCCAATCGGGTGTTTTTTATTTGATATTCATAATTGTTTTAGGTGCGATTACGAATTTTAAAGAGTATAATTTTCGGTTTTTATATTCAGGTAGTTTTCTAGTATTGGTCTACTTCTTTTCCATCATTCTTAGAAAAACATCGAAATTGAACTTTTTTAAACTGACATATACAATTGTTATAGTATCAATTTCTTATAACGGTTATTTACTCTTTAAATCAAAAATGAAAAATTCAAACACTTATTCAAATACAATTGAAAATGTAAAATCCCAATTTAAAGATGTTTCTGTGGGTGATGTGATTATAAACCCACCAAAACATTTAAGCTATATTAGACCGGATTTACTGTTGTTCAATAGAAGCCTTTATAATTATAATGAAAAAATGAAGGAAGATTTGATAATGAAATACCCTGAAAAGAAAATTTATATAGTAGATGATAATGGGAGTCTTGTCAAATTAAAATAATAGCTTTTTAAATTATAATTTCTATCCCTCACTGATTATAAATATTAAAAGTGTTAGAGGATTTTAATGATTTGGAATACGGTCCTAATCTACTTTAAGGATAAAATGAAAAAAAGTAGTAAAAAATGGATGATACATGTGGCGAGTACGCTGGCTAAAACCAAGTTTAAACGCTAAATTGAAATGGCACGCCATTGCTTGGTTATTAACAATGATTAGATTAACCAATGTTTTTACGACAAATGAAAGTAAAAAAGGGCTTACAGAAAGCTTAGGTCGAATAGTTGCTTGGTGGCAATTATTGTTTGTTAAACCGAAATAAAATTAAAATTCAGCTCATTAAGCCTGAATTAGCATAGCTCTTTATAAGACAGTCACGCCAAGTTCAATCAATGTAATTTTAATTTTCAATCGTTAATTTTCATTTTCCTATGTTTTAACCTACATCTTAAATAAGAAATCTGAAATGCAAAATTGTAAATGCAGCATACGTTGTTAGGTTAAATGGAGTCTTATATATAGCCTGCGATGCTTGTGTAAAATACTAAAATATAACTTGTATTTATTTCAATAGCTTAGTAGGGTCTTAAGTATAGCTTAAGTATATCTAATGTATATAAAATATGTGCTGTAAACTTCTTGAGATTATGATATCTGCAAGTGGGTTTTTAGATACCAGATCTATTCAAAAGCGAATAGTATTTTTTTGAGTATTTCTAACTTCACTACAAACTCTTAATCACTAAGTTTGTTAAAATTTTAATTTCACATCATGGTTCCTCTCCATATCAACTGCAACTTTAATATTTTATCTTGAAATTCTGCATCATCACACATACAAAACACCATCTCTCAAACAATGAGGTATTTGCTTATGCGCCTTATGTTCGGGAAATGAATTTATGGTTAAAACATGTTGATGAGGTTGAAATAGTAGCACCTAAAACCCAAAATAATTCTTCAATATTTAAAGCCTATAGGCATGATGATATTAAGTTAACAGAAGTCGATTCATTTTCGCTGTTAGGTATTTTGTCATGTATTAAAACGCTTTTTGTTTTACCTGAAATTCTTTATAGGATTTATAAAGCAATGAAACAAGCAGATCATATTCATTTGCGTTGTCCAGGTAATATGGGATTATTAGGGTGTCTTGTACAAATTTTGTTTCCAAATACAGCTAAAACTGTAAAGTATGCGGGAAATTGGAATCCTAATGCAAAACAGCCTTGGAGCTATAAACTGCAGAAACGTATACTGTCTAATACAACGTTAACAAAAAACTGTAGCGTATTGGTATATGGCGAATGGCCAAAACAAACTAAAAATATAAAGACATTTTTTACAGCCACATATTTCGAGATTGAAAAAGAACCTATTAAGGAACGAGACTATTCTAATATTCTAAACTTTGTGTTTGTAGGAACACTTTCTAAAGGAAAACAACCTTTAAGAGCAATTCAACTTGTTGAGGATCTTGTAAAAAGTGGAAGAGAAGCGAGTTTAGAAATTTATGGTGAAGGCGACCAAAGAGATTCTCTTGTAAAGTATATTAAGCTAAAACATCTTTCTGATTACATAATATTAAAAGGTAATCAATCAGCAGAAGTTATAAAAAGTGCCTATAATACATCACATTTTTTAATACTACCAAGTAAATCTGAAGGTTGGCCAAAAGTTGTGGCAGAAGCCATGTTTTGGGGTTGTATACCTATTACGACACCAGTATCTTGTGTGCCTTGGATGTTAGATTATGGTAAACGTGGTTTCATAATTGATTCTAACTTTAAGCTAGAATCAATTGTTGAAAATACCAAGCATTTAAAAAATATGTCCCATTTAGCATCTGCTTGGTCTAGAACGTATACTTTAGATAAACTTGAATTAGAAATAAAAAAATTACTCTTTTAACGTAATTGTTTTATCTGTATTTACAATAAAGTGAGACTCATCAATTGGTTGTTGTACTATAGAAACAGCTTCTTGAATTGATTTGAAATAAGGAGAAAACTCAATCTCATTTCTTAAACTAATGGCTTTAGCTTCGTTTACATACAAATTCCAAAAACCACTTTTGTTATTTTTGTAAAGTTCAGTATCAAGAGAATACTTCGGGTTATAATGGTAAGTGCCAGTAATTGATGTATAAAATTCTTCTGAATTAAAAGGTTCATAACTCATCGTGATAGATGAGCACTCTTCACCTAAAATATCTTTTTTAGGCTCTAAGTCTCTTTCGAAAATCAATAATTTTTCTTTAACTACAGATATGTCTTCCTTAGTGATGGTATCATTATTTTGATATTCTGTATAAGAAAAGCCTTCATTAAGGTTTACTATAACCTTCATCCATCCCGAAGAGCCTTTTGCATTATATATTAATGCATACTTATCTGGTTTAATGTATGCAGTACAAGAATCACCAAGCTCTTTGGCTAGCATCGCTGTATCGATATTATCGTGTAATGAGATAAAGGTATTCTTGTAATCTATTTGTCCTTCAAAAAAATCTTGAGCAAAAGTTTCTTGAGAAACAAGACAAATTATAAGAGTTATAATTCCTATTCTCATATTAAGAAACAACATCTTTTATGCGCTGTAAAGCTTCTTTAATTTGGTCTTGGCTTGCAGCATACGAAATTCTAATACAGTCTGGATTACCAAAAGCATCACCAGTAACAGTAGCAACTAAAGCTTCTTCTAATAAAAACATAGAGAAATCTGTAGCATTTTCAATCTTATGACCTCTTAACGTCTCGCCAAAGAAAGAAGATACATTAGGAAATACATAAAAAGCACCTTGTGGCTCTGTTGTTTCAAAGCCTTCTATGTTGTTTAATAACCCTAAAATTAGTTGACGACGCTTTTTAAACTCATCAATCATAAATTGAATATTACTCACAGGAGCTTCTAATGCTGTAATTACTGCACGTTGAGCTATACAGTTTGCGCCACTAGTAATTTGACCTTGCATCTTATTACATGCACGAGCAATATACTCTGGAGCTCCAATATAACCTATTCTCCAACCTGTCATGGCAAAAGCTTTTGAGACACCATTTACTACTACGGTACGGTCATACATATCCTCAAATTGTGCCATAGAAAAATGTTCTCCAACAAAATTTATGTGCTCGTAAATTTCATCACTCACCACGATAATATTAGGGTAGTCTACTAATACATCTGCTAAGGCTCTTAACTCTTCCTTGCTATAAAGCATACCACTTGGATTACAAGGAGAACTAAACCAAATCATTTTAGTTTTAGGAGTAATGGCAGCACGTAACTGCTCTGCTGTCATCTTAAAATCTGTTTCAATAGAAGTTGCTACTTCAACAGGAACACCTTCACCAAGTTTTACAATTTCGGCATAGCTTACCCAATAAGGACAAGGTAAAATAACTTCATCTCCTTTGTCTAGCAATACCATAGCAACATTAGCTAAAGATTGTTTTGCTCCAGTAGACACTACAATTTGATTGCGATTATAAGTAAGAGTATTGTCTCTTTTAAACTTTGTAATTACTGCATCTTTAAGTTCAACATAACCATCAACAGGTGTGTAACCGTTATAATTATCATCTATGGCTTGTTTTGCAGCATCTTTTACAAAATCTGGTGTATTAAAGTCTGGCTCTCCCAAACTTAATCCTATAATATCTTTACCTTCTGCTCGTAACTCTCTAGCCTTGGCTGCCATAGCCAATGTTTGAGAGGTTTGCATGCTGTTAATACGTTCTGAAAGTTGAGTAGTTGTTGTTTGTGACATTATGCCGCTATTGTTGGTTTAGCGCCCATTTGCTTTAAGTGCAGGAAATGAGCTTTTATTGCGCTTCTAGTTGTTTCGTATTCGTGATAAGGAAGATTAAATTCCTTTGCAGTATTTCTTACTATTTCTGAAATCTTAGTATAATGTATATGACTAATATTTGGAAATATATGGTGTTCTACCTGATGGTTTAAACCACCTGTAAACCAGTTTACTATTTTATTTTTTGTTGAAAAGTTAGTAGTGGTCATTAATTGATGAATTGCCCACGTATTTTTCATATTACCGTCTTCATCTGGTAATGGCATTTCTGTATGATCTACAATATGTGCTAATTGAAAAACAACACTTAAAATAAGACCTGCTGTATAATGCATTACAAAAAAGCCGATAAGAACCTGCCACCAAGCAAGGTTGCTAAACAGTATTGGGATTACAATCCACAATGTCACATAGATTAGCTTTGTAATAGCTATGGTACTCCATTGTTTTAATGGACTAGGCAGCTTTCCATATGATAATTTTTGAGCTAAGTAACGTCTAGATTGTTTGAAGTCTGTAGTAATAGCCCAATTAAATGTTAACAGTCCATAAAGAAAGATTGAGTAATAATGCTGAAATTTATGAAACTTACGCCATTTTGCGTGTTCAGAAAATCTTATAACACGTCCGGCATCTAAGTCTTCATCGTGTCCATGTACATTAGTATAGGTGTGGTGTAAAACATTATGTTGTACCTGCCAATTGTAAACATTACCAGCTAAAAAGTAAATGGTGCCACCCATAACTTTATTTACCCAAGATTTCTTGGAGTAAGAACCGTGATTACCATCGTGCATAACATTCATTCCTATTCCAGCCATTCCAACACCCATGACAATGCTTAAAAGAATCTTCCAAAGAAAGCCAATGTTAAGTGTTAGAATTAAAAAATATGGTGCTAAAAATAGCGTGAACATGACAATGGTCTTAAGGTGTAATTGCCAGTTACCGGTACGTTTAATATCATTTTCCCTAAAGTAATTATTAACGCGCTTGTTAAGGGTTCTAAAAAATTTTTTAGAATCTACTCTTGAGAAACGTAGAGGTTGTTGTTGCATAATTTTGTATGATTTACAAAAGTAAGAAATAAAGACTTAGTCGAGTTTAGCTTGCTTAATTATTAACGTAAACTTCAACTAATCATTTTGTAGTAATTAAAATAAAAAAAATAATTATGTATGTAATCTTAGGGAATTAGTACACTTAGTCTAAGTGTATGTGTCTTAATTACAGTGCATTAAGTAGAATGTTGCGATAAGCCATTAGTTTAAAGCTATTTTATGCTGTTTTGAAACCTTATTACTATGATTAATATTACACATTTTACTTATTCAAATTGTGGATAATCATCTAATTTAAAATCGTGTTTAAGAAAAAGAGATTCTGTTACTAAAGTGCCATCTGTATAATCTGTTATATGTAAATTTCCATATCTACAGATAAAAAAAGCAAAGCGTTGTTGTTTATCAAACCACACGGTAAACTCAGGAAAATTTAGATCTTCTGTAGCAAGCGTATAGATTATATGTACAAACTCATTTAAATCAGTAAGAGAAACCTCAATAGCTTCAGTATAGGTTTTTGTAGGAATATGTGTTGCCAAATTCTTATAAGCTTCAGCAATATCGGTGTAGGTAGAATTTTTACTAGAGAAAAAATCTAATTTTATAAACGGTATAAGTATTAATGCTTCGCAATCAATTTCAGTAAATACAGCTTTCAACTTATCTGAAATTTCTAAAGGATGTAACGCTTTTTGATCACTTGCTACTCTCGCGCAAAAATTATGTGTGTTGTAATCTTTTACAGTTAGTGATATAGCATCAAATTTTGAAGTGTAACTTTCTTCCTCATCTTCATCATAAAATGACTGTTGAATACCGTGTATATGAGACGCTAATATTTTATACTGCTTGAAAACATCTTGTCTGTCTAGTAACTTCATTTAAAATTGTAAATGTATAGTTATATATTATTACACCTAAAGATACTGTTTTTAGGTAGAAAAAACTTTTAGGTGTTAAAGGTAATCATCTCTAAAAATTCATAACCTTCAAGCAATGATTTCATTACTTTTGCATAAAATTTTAGACCATTGAAAGAGATCATTCAACATTTTCCAGATTTAACAGAGTTACAGTTAGAGCAATTCTCTAAAATAGGTGACCTATATAAGGATTGGAATCAGAAAATAAACGTCGTGTCCCGTAAAGATATAGATGAGATTTATTCTCGTCACGTCTTACATTCTTTAGGGATAGCAAAAGTGATGTCTTTTAAAGATGGCGCAAAGGTTATGGATGTAGGAACTGGTGGTGGTTTTCCTGGAATTCCTCTTGCAATACTTTTTCCAGAAGTGCAATTTCATTTGGTTGATAGTATAGGAAAAAAAATAAAAGTTGTAGATGAGGTTGTTGAAGGTCTTGGGTTAACTAATGTAAAAACTAGTCACAGCAGAGTAGAGGAAATAAATGATACCTATGATTTTATTGTAAGTCGTGCTGTTGCTCATATGGAAACCTTTACACATTGGATAAAAGGTAAGGTTGCCAAGAAAAGTAACCACGAACTTAAAAATGGTATTCTTTATCTTAAAGGAGGCGATTTATCTGAAGAGCTTCAAAATTTTCCTAAGGCTACTATTTACGAGTTAACAGACTTTTTTAAAGACGAGTTTTTTGACACTAAAAAAGTAGTGCACTTACCAATTAAGTATAAGCCTTAAGCTGGTTGTTTAGAGGTGAGTTCTCTAAATAAATCTTCTAAATTCTTATTTTTCTGATTAAGCTGAAGAGTTTTTAAACCATTATCATGTGCAAAATCAAAAACGGAAGGTCTCATGTCTTCTGTGGTGTCAAACTCTAACTCGTATACAAAGCCTATGGTGTTTTTAGCACTTGTAAGATTTGGCATACGCTCTATGGCAACAGTCTCTACGCGATAATCAAACTCTACCTCAATAATTTGTTTTTGGTTTTTACGTAAATCAGATAAAGATTCGTCTGCTACAATTTCACCATTGTTAATTATAATAACACGATCACAAATAGCCTCAACCTCTTGCATAATATGCGTTGATAAAAACACAGTTTTATCAACCCCAGAAGTTTTAATAAGTTGTCTTATATCTACAAGTTGGTTAGGGTCTAAACCGGTTGTTGGTTCATCCAATATAAGTACATCAGGATTGTGTAATAATGCACTGGCCAAACCCACACGTTGCCTGTATCCTTTAGAGAGTGCACCTATTTTTTTGTTAGCTTCCGGTAATAGACCAGTCTCGGTAATAACAGATTCAATAGTATTTGTATCAACAGTATTCACTTTAGCACAAAAACTAAGGTATTCTCTCACATACATATCTAGATATAGTGGGTTGTGTTCTGGTAAATACCCAATACGTTTCTGTACTTCTAATTTATGTTCGCTAACTTCAAAATCGCATACTTTTGCAGAGCCTTCAGTAGCTGGAAGATAGCCAGTCAAGATTTTCATTAATGTCGATTTTCCTGCACCATTTGGTCCTAAAAATCCAACTATTTCACCTTTGTCAACAGAAAAAGAAACAGAGTTTAAAGCTTTTTGAGTTCCATAAAGCTTTGTGAGATTAGAAATCTGTATAGACATATATAAGGATTAAAGTAAAGTTTAGTCTCGTGTGAATAACAAAAATATTCAACTCAAACGTTGTAACGAAAATTATTACAGATTAATTGCTGTAATTATTTGTTTCGTAAAATAATAATGATACTTTAGCATTCATAATGAGCAACAAGACATTACATACAGCATTTTATTTCTGGTATTTTTTCTTTCTGAAATGATATCGGGATAAATCTATGTATATATATAATACAATTCCCGATTCATATGAGTCGGGAATTTTTTTTTTGCTTAAAACTGAAAACTGAAAATTTTAAATGATGACAAATACTATTGCTATACAAGGCATACAAGGCTCTTTTCACCATCAGGTTGCCCAACATTATTTTGGAGATACATACCAATATGATGAGTGTTTGTCTTTTGATACATTAGTGTTATCTATATTAAATGGAAAGTCAGATTATGCTGTAATGGCAATAGGAAACTCAATAGCAGGAACCATTTTACCAAACTATAGTTTAATAGATGCTCATAACTTAAATATTATAGGAGAAAGCTATATAAACATAAGTATGAATGTAATGGCACTTAATGGACAAACTCTAAGCGATATTAATGAAGTGGCATCTCATCCAATAGCATTGTTACAATGCAAGGCCTTTTTTAAAGACTATCCGCATATTAAATTAGTAGAAGATAATGATACGGCAGAGGTTGCTAAAAGAATTTCTGAAGCTCAATTAAAAGGTATCGCTGCAGTAGCAAGCCCTATTGCTGCCAACTTGTATGATTTAGACATTTTAGCAAAAGATATTCATACCGTTAAAACCAATCAGACTCGATTTTTAATTTTAGAAGCTAATAAAACCAAACGTAAGGACACTATTAATAAAGCGTCTTTAAAGTTGGTAGTTGGTCATCAAAAAGGAAGTTTAGCAACAGCTTTAAACGTGTTGAGTGATTGCCAATTAAATCTCACAAAAATACAGAGTATACCCATAATAGATCAACCTTGGAGTTACGCCATGTTTGTTGATGTAACTTTTGAAAATGTAGAAAACTACGATAAGGCTATAGAGATATTAGAGGTAATGATTGAAGATGTGAAAATCTTAGGCGAATACAAGAATAAATTAGAAGCATAATTAAAGAAATTATGAAGCCAGCAAACAGGTTACAACATATAAAAGAATACTACTTTGCTACAAAGTTACGTGAGGTAAGAGCTATGGTAGCTGCAGGAAAACCTGTAATAAATATGGGTATAGGCAGTCCAGATGGCGCACCACCACAAGCAGCTTTTAAAGAACTGCAGCGTACACTTTTTGAGCCCAATGCACACCAATACCAATCTTATAAAGGCTTGCCACAGTTGCGAGAAGCAATGGCACAATATTATGCAACATATTTTAATGTAAATCTGCAGCCAGATTCAGAAATACAACCATTAATGGGAAGTAAGGAAGGTATCACACATATCTCTTTGGCGTTTTTAAATCCTGGAGATCAAGTTTTAGTTCCTAATCCTGGATATCCAACGTATACATCTGTATCTAAATTAGTAGGAGCAGACCCTATATTTTACACCTTAAAAGAAGCAAATAATTACTTGCCAGATTTTGAAGCTTTAGAGCAGACAGATTTAACCAAGGTAAAATTAATGTGGCTTAATTATCCACACATGCCTACTGGCGCTTTGGCAACTAAAACGGTATTTAAAAAACTTATTGCTTTTGCTAAGACGCATGATATTTTAGTGGTGAATGACAATCCATACAGTCATATTTTAAATAATGAACCCTTAAGTATATTATCAGTTCAAGGAGCAAAAGAGGTTGCATTAGAGTTAAATTCTTTAAGTAAGAGTTTTAATATGGCAGGATGGCGAGTAGGAATGTTGTCTGGATCTAGTGAGTATATAAATCATGTTATGAAGGTGAAAACACAAATGGATAGCGGTATGTTTCTGCCATTGCAAATGGGAGTTGTACAAGCATTACGTACTAATCATTCTTGGTTTACATCCTTAAATAACGTGTATGCAGAACGTAAACAGCTACTATTAAAATTAGTTGATCTATTAAATTGTGAGGTTGTAGCCTCAAAAGCAGGAATGTTTGTCTGGGCAAAATTGCCAAAAGGTGAAACTTCTGAAGCTTTTATTGATCATTTACTTCAAAAACATCATATTTTTGTGGCACCAGGAACCATATTTGGTTCTCAAGGAGAAGGTTTTATAAGATTTTCTCTATGTGTCACCAAAGAACACATAAAAGAATCTATTAACCGAATAAAACATCAAGTAGTCATTTAAGTAAATACCAATCCTATTTACAATAATTGACACTGAAATAAACCTTATGGAAAATAAAAAAGAATTACGCAATTGGTTAGACGCCTTTGGATTAGATCATCCTTTGGTTATTGCAGGACCTTGTAGTGCAGAAACAGAGGATCAAGTCTTAAATATAGCACACCAACTAAAAGATAGTGATGCAACTGTACTACGTGCAGGTATATGGAAACCTCGTACTCGACCAGGAAATTTTGAGGGCGTAGGCGCATTAGGATTAAAGTGGTTGCAACGTGCTAAAGAAGAAACAGGAATGCTAACTACTACAGAGGTTGCAAATGCAAACCATGTAGATTTAGCTCTAAAACACGATATTGATATATTGTGGATAGGTGCTCGTACAACGGTATCTCCTTTTATTGTACAAGAAATTGCAGATGCGTTAAAAGGAACAGATAAAACGGTATTAATTAAGAATCCTGTAAATCCAGATTTAGCATTATGGCTAGGTGCCGTAGAGCGATTTTATACAGCAGACGTAAAAAATCTAGGTGTGATACACAGAGGTTTTTCTACATATGAGAAAACACGCTACCGTAATAATCCTGAATGGCAAATACCAATTGATTTGCAACAACGTTTTCCAGATTTACCATTAATATTAGATCCATCTCATATTGCAGGTCGTCGTGATATAATTTTCGATCTTTGCCAAACAGCATTAGATTTAAATTATGATGGGTTTATGGTTGAAACTCACCATACACCAGATGAAGCTTGGAGTGATGCTGCACAGCAAATTACACCAGATGCTTTAAAACAAATGACTGTTGATTTACGCATACGTAAAGAAGAAGGTCAAGAAGCAGAATTTAGAAATAAGATTAATACCTTAAGGTCTAAAATAGATATTATAGATCATCAAATTATCGAGCATTTAGGAAAACGAATGCGCGTTGCAGATGATATAGGACACCTAAAGAAAGAAAACAATGTTGCAATTTTACAAACTAAGCGTTGGAATGAAATCTTAGGGAAAATGATTTTAATGGGAGAAGAACAACATTTAAGTGAAGAGTTTATCTTAAAAGTATTTAAAGGCATACATCAAGAATCTATAAACCACCAAAAAAAGGTGATTAATAATTAATTTGAAAGGAACAGTATACAAATCGACAGGAAGTTGGTACACCGTTAAGGCAGAAAACGGTACGTTTTATGAATGCCGTATTAAAGGTAAATTCCGAATTCAAGGTATTAAAAGTACCAATCCGGTTTCTGTGGGTGATCACGTAAAGTTTGATATTGAAACTAAAGGCGATGATACTATTGGTGTTATAAAAGATATTGAGGAGCGCGAGAATTATATAGTAAGAAAATCTGTAAATCTCTCTAAGCAAACGCACATCATAGCATCTAACGTAGACATCGCCTTTCTTTTAGTTACCCTTAATAATCCGCCTACATTTACCACATTTATAGATCGATTTTTGGTAACAGCCGAAGCTTATCATATAAATGCTATTCTCCTTTTTAATAAGATAGATACTTACTCCGAAGAAGAATATGGCGAAGTTAAGTACCTTATGCACCTTTATAAAACTATTGGTTATAGGTGTATAGAGATTTCTGCTAAAACAGGTTTAAATATAGATGAGGTTAAAGAAGTGATGACAGAAAAAACTAGTATGTTTTCTGGTCATAGTGGCGTTGGTAAAAGTACTTTGGTAAATGCTATTGAAGAAAACCTTAACCTTAAAACCACCAAGATTAGTGAAAGCCATTCACAAGGTCAACATACTACCACATTTGCAGAAATGTTCGATTTATCTTTCGATGCCCGTATAATAGATACACCAGGAATTAAAGGTTTTGGTGTGGTAGATATAGACAAAGAAGAACTTGCAAATTACTTTCCAGAGTTTTTCGAACTTAAATCAGGATGTAAATTCAACAACTGTTTACACATTAATGAGCCAAAATGTGCTGTAAAAGATGCCTTAGAAGATGGCAAGGTAGCGTGGAGTAGGTACAAAAGCTATTTACAGATTCTTGAAGGTGAAGAAGAACACTACCGTAAAGATATTTACGAGAAATAATTTTTTATTATGAGAGCAGTTATACAACGTGTAACAAAGGCATCAGTAACAATAAATGGTTCTATAAATGCTGAAATTAATCAAGGATTATTAATTCTGTTAGGTGTTGGTGTAAATGACACTTCAGAAGATATTACTTGGCTAAGTAATAAAATAGCAAACCTTCGTATTTTTAGTGATGAAGATGGTAATATGAACTTGTCTTTAAAAGCTATAAATGGTAATGCTATTGTAGTATCACAATTCACCTTATTTGCTTCAACCAAAAAAGGAAACAGACCAAGTTTCTTAAACTCAGCTAAGCCAGAACAAGCCATTCCATTGTATGAAGCCTTTGTAAAACAATTGGAAACAGATTTAGGTAAACCTATTGGTACAGGTATTTTTGGAGCCGATATGAAAGTAGAGTTGCTAAATGATGGTCCTGTTACTATTACTATAGACACAAAGCATAAAGAGTAGTTCCTAAATCTTTTATTATTCCGTAATTTTAGACAATCACAAAAGTTACACTACCTAAGTTTTGTGTTTCAGAACTGTATCTAAACTTTCAAACAAATACTATTGAACTCTAATAACACACAATCCTCAATATTAATTATTGGAGCAGGACTATGCGGAAGCCTTTTGGCATTACGTATGGCACAACGTGGCTACCAAGTACAACTTATAGAAAAACGACCAGATTTACGTGAAGTGCACCAAGATGCAGGACGTAGTATTAACCTAGCTTTTAGTGATAGAGGTATGAAAGGTATTAAACGTGTTGGTCTGGAAGAAGAGGTAAAAAAACTTTGCATTCCAATGCACGGAAGAATGATTCATAATTTGGGCGCAGAACCATTTATGTCTAACTACAGTGGTCGAGACAATGAATATATAAATTCTATTTCCAGAACAGATTTAAATGCAATGCTTTTAGACGCCTGTGACAAGATGGATAATATTGAGATTAAATATAATCTAGCTTGTAAAAACGTAAGTTTAGAAGAAGCAAAAGCTACGTTTGAAGATTACACAACTAAAGAACAAACCACATTCTCTGCAGATGTTATTTTGGGTGCAGATGGTGCAGGCTCTTCTGTGAGAAAAAGTATGTTTTTAAATAAAAACTTTCTCTTTAGCTTTTCTCAAGACTATTTAACGCACGGCTATAAAGAATTGTCTATACCACCAGCAGAAAATAATGGGTACAGAACATTTAAGAATGCACTCCATATATGGCCAAGAGGCGAAGACATGCTTATTGCATTACCAAATCTAGACGGTAGTTTTACGGTGACGTTATTTTTGCCATATTCAGATTCAGATTATTGTTATGATACATTAACAACTCCAGAAATGGTAACCGAATATTTTGAGAAAGAATTCCCAGATGTTTTGGAGCTCATACCAAATTTAGCTGAAGAATTTTTCGAAAACCCAACTGGTCCTTTAGGTACTATTAAATGTTCACCTTGGCATTGCTATGGTAAGAACTTAATTTTAGGAGATGCAGCACATGCTATAGTTCCGTTTTATGGTCAAGGTATGAATGCTTCTTTTGAAGATGTTGCGGTTTTTGATGATATTTTAGATGCTCATGAAGGAGAATCTTGGGAAGCTATTTTTAAAGCCTATGAAGCTGCTAGAAAACCAGATACAGATGCAATTGCCAATCTTGCAGTTGATAATTTTCACGAAATGAAAGAGCATACAGCTAGTGACTTATTTCAGCAAAAACGAAAATTAGAAATGGCTTTTGAAGCAGAATTTCCTGAAGACTATCACTCTAAATACAGTTTGGTTACTTTTAAAGAAGATATAGGATATAAGGAAGCAAAGATGAGAGGAAGAGCACAAGATAAAGCAATACTCAATTTGTTAGATGATGGTAAATTACCAGATACATTACCCTTAAAAGAAAAACTTAATATCGTAAATAAAGAAACCCAAGACATCTTGCACGATGATGAGGTGATTGGAAATTTATAAAAAACATAAATCAGTATCATATTGAGTCATTTTAAATGATCGGGAAATTACTATAGTGAATACAACATCAAAGGATTCCTATACACTTTATATGTTCTCAAATTCACATTAAACCACTCGAATTGATATCTGTGAAAAGACAAAATATTATGGCAAACAAATCAACTTTAGTAAATGGTAAGGCAAAACCAAGAGGTGCATATCCTCACGTAAAACGTGTTGGTGATTTTATATTTATTTCCGGCACGAGTAGTCGTTTACCCGATAATACCTTTGCAGGTGTGCATCAAAAAGATGGTATGGGCACAATGCATTTAGACATAAGAGAACAAACTAAAGCAGTTTTAGAAAACATTAAAGACTATTTAGCTATTGAAGGTGCAACAATGGAAGACGTTGTAGATGTTACCACATTTTTAGTAAATATGAATGATTTTGGTGGTTACAATGAAGTATATGCAGAGTATTTTAACTCAGAAACTGGACCAACAAGAACTACAGTTGCTGTACACCAATTACCACATCCTCATTTAGTGGTAGAGATTAAAGCAATGGCATATAAGCCGAAAGCATAGTAAATACAGTAAAGTAATATGTTTGGGTTAAATCTTATAATTACTTTAAGAGATACTCCTTTAACTCGGTATACGTAATTAATAATGTAGATTTTTTCTCTTTATCCATAATCGCTTTAATACTCTTCGGAATATTAACAGCATCAACTATTGACTTCGGTATCACATCTAAAAACTTACAAGGATGCGCGGTTTCTAGAAACACACCATAGGTATCAGGATTCGATTCTTGATATTTTTTCAGCGCTAAATATCCAATTGCGCCGTGAGGATCTGCTATATAATTATGTGTTTTATATAGCTGAATCATAGCATCTTCAGTTTCAGTATCACTATAACGATACGCTGAAAGATGTTGTTTTAAGGTCGTATCATCATTATCGTGAATTTTTTGAATGCGGATAAAATTACTTGGGTCGCCAACATCCATGGCATTACTAATTGTTGCTACAGATGGTTTTGCGGTATAGATTCCAGTTTTTAAATATTCTGGAACTATGTCATTCTCGTTAGTTCCAGCAACAAAATGGGATATCGGTAAACCCAGTTTTTGCGCCATCATTCCAGCACAGATATTTCCGTAATTACCACTTGGTACTGAAAATACAAGCTTCTTATCCAGAGACTTTAATTGTTTATAAGCCAAAAAGAAATAGAACATTTGTGGTAACCAACGCGCCACATTTATTGAGTTTGCTGAGGTTAAGTTGCGTTTCCCCTTAAAGTCTTTATCTAAAAATGCTTTCTTCACCATTGCTTGGCAATCGTCAAACGTGCCATCAACTTCAATAGCTTCAATATTTCCTCCCAAGGTTGTAAGTTGCTGTTCTTGTATATGGCTCACTTTTCCGCTAGGGTAGAGTATAACAACATTTACACCTTCAACATTATAAAAGCCATTTGCAACTGCGCCGCCTGTATCTCCAGAAGTGGCAACAAGTACGGTTACTTTTTCTGTATTTTTTTGAGAGGTATTAAAATACCCTAAGCAACGTGCCATAAAGCGAGCACCCACATCTTTAAATGCCAAAGTAGGACCATGATACAACTCTAGTGATCCTACATTTTCTTCAACAGATACAACAGGAAATTTAAAATCTAATGTTTCAGAAATTATAATTTTTAAATCGTTTTCTGGAATTTCATCTCCTACAAATTGTTTGATAACATGATAACCGATTTCGGTAGGTGATAAATTTTCAATGGCATCATAAAATGATTTTGGTAATGCTGAAATATGATCAGGAAAATACAAGCCTTTATCTTCTGCCAAGCCTTTACGTACTGCAGTTTCAAAGTTTACTTGTTTTGCTTTTCCGTTTAAACTATAATAGGTCATAAACTGTGTAATTGTTATTCCGTTTTTATGCGGAAACTTCTTTAGTATTCCTTGCTTTAACACGAAAATTTTAATGAATCAGATTTAAATCAAATTCAGAAAGACAAGCATTAATCTATCAAATGCACGCCTTTCAAATTAATCTTTGATACGTATGTCTTGTATTCAATATCTGTAGTTTTATAAACATTTGTCATCGCTTCAGCAACAGCTTTAGCAGTTGTAAGGCCTTTACTCAGTGCAAAAATAGAAGGTCCAGACCCAGAAATTCCAACACCTAAAGCACCAGCGTTTAACGCATGTTCTTTTACAGTATCAAAATTAGGAATAAGCGTTTTACGGTAAGGTTCTGCAACAACATCAACTAAAGATTTGCCAATAAGATCATAGTCGTTTTCATATAAGCCACTTATAAGTCCGCCAACATTTGCCCATTGTGTAATTGCATTAGTTATAGGAATGTCTTTAGGTAAAATATCTCTAGCATCTTGTGTTTTTATTTCAATTTGAGGATGTATTACACTCACCATTAAGTCATTTGGAACTGGAAGCTGTCTTACATCTAGAGGTTCGTAAGATCTTATAAGTACAAAACCGCCTAACAAACACGCTGAAACATTATCTGCAATTGGAGATCCGCAAGCCACCTGTTCACCATACATAGCATATTTTAGGCATTGCTGTTCTGTAAAATAATTGTTTAGAAAATAGTTGATAGCAAACGCTGCGCCAGCAGAACTGCTAGCACTACTACCTAAACCACTGCCAGATTTATAGCCTTTGTGAATTTCTATATCTACGCCAAAATTTGCCTTAGCATCTTCTAACATAATTTTAGCCACAGCACTTGCGCAATTTTTATCGGTCTCCTTTGGTAAAGAATCTACATTAATCTTAGTGATTCGAATAGCTTTAGTTTCAGTTTTGGTAAACGTCATGACATCACCAACTGCTTCTAAAGCAAAGCCTAAGGCGTCGAAACCACAAGACACATTGGCGACCGTTGCTGGACAGAAAATTTTAATTTGGTTTTTCATTTATTTAGGTCTTTTTTAGACCAAATTTTATTCAATAAGAATTGTGTTTTCGGGCTTGAGTAAAAGGTTTCAATCTTTTTTAAATCTTTTCTCTTCATCGTTCCACTAATTAATTCACCATTTGAAATTAAAAATTTTGCATTAATTTTTAAATCTTTAGACTTTACATGGAAGTGTGGTGGATTATGATCATTAGAATAAATAATGATTTCTAAATTATTGATTGTTTTTACTCGTTCTTTAATATTAGAATTTGAATTTTCTAATATTAGTTCAATATTATCACCACTCGTATTCCAATATTGATTTAATAAATCTTCAAGAATATTAACTAATGTGGCCATTATTAAATTTTAATTCTTCCCTATTAATTTCCCTAAGATCTCGCTAAACTTATTATATCTCCAAATAGGCCAGATGCCGTCACTTCTGCACCAGCACCAGCACCTTTTATGAGTAATGGTTGATCTATGTAACGCTCTGAATTAAAAATGACAATGTTGTCCTTGCCTTCTAAGTTATAAAGAGGATGCCCTTTTGGGATGTGTTGCAAGCCAACTTTAGCGCTGCCATTATTAAATTCTGCAACATATTTTAGCTTACAATCTTTTGCAGTTGCTTCAGCTAAAAGGTGATTAAAATGATTGTTGTGTGTTTTTAAAGTTTCATAAAAAGCGTCTACACTTTCTGCATCCATTGAGGCTTGTGGTAAAAACATGTTATTCTCAATATCTTCAATATCCATTTGTAAACCACTTTCTCGCAAGAGAATTAAGATTTTTCTAGCTACATCTACACCGCTTAAATCTATTCTAGGATCTGGTTCTGTGTAACCTTCTGCTTGTGCTTGTTTCACAACATCGTGAAAGCTTATGGCATCATTAAAATTATTGAAGATAAAATTTAAGCTTCCGCTTAGTACCGCTTTTATTGAGGTTACTTTATCACCAGAATTCACCAAATTATTTAAGGTGTTAATTACGGGTAATCCTGCGCCTACATTTGTTTCAAATAAAAATGGAGCATTGTATTTTTTAGATAAGCGTTTTAGCTCTTTGTAATTGCTGTAATTTGAAGAACATGCAATCTTGTTACAGGCTACAACGGCAATACTACGCTTAAGGTATTCTGCATAGCTTTCTGCTACGCTTTGGTTGGCGGTAATATCTAGGAAGATGCTATTTCTTAAATTTAAGGCATCAATATTTTCTATCCAGGTCTGTAAGGTTTGTGGCCTTCCAGATTTTAAGGCTTTTTTCCAATGTGATAAATCGACTCCCAATTCATTAAAATACATTTGTTTTGAGTTTGCCAAGCCTATTACCTTTATGTCAATCAATAACGTATCCATAAGGTGTTGTTGTTGTTTGGCAATTTGCTCTATGAGGCGATGTCCAACATTTCCAACGCCCATTATAAATAAGTTTAGCGTTTTTACTTGCTCTTCAAAAAACCTGTTATGTAAAATGTTTAAAGCTTTACTCACATCTTTTTTGGCAATTACAGCAGATATATTTCGTTCTGATGCACCTTGGGCAATGGCTCTTATATTTACATTGTTTTCTCCCAAAGCACTAAACATTCTGCCACTTATACCTTGGTGAGATTTCATTTGATCACCAATGAGTGCTACTATAGCTAAATTCTCCTCAACTTGTACAGGATTAATTTTATGTTTGTCAATATCATACTCAAATTCTAAATGAAGAGCTTCAACAGCCTTAGTAACATCACTATCTAAAATACCTACGCATATAGAGTGTTCTGAAGAGGCTTGTGTAATAAGGGCAACATTTATTCCATTTAAAGACAAGGCTTCAAACAAGCGTCTGGAATAACCAGGTACGCCAACCATACCATTGCCCTCTAGTGTTAGTAAGGCTATTTGTTCTAAATGGCTAATACCTTTAATTGGATTGTCTTCACTAACAGTTGGTACGATGCGTGTGCCTTTGTCTTCTGGAAAAAATGTATTCTTAATTAATATAGGAATGTTTTTATCTAACACAGGTTGTATGGTTGGAGGATACAACACTTTAGCGCCAAAATGAGACAACTCCATAGCCTCTTGATATGAAATTTGAGCTATAGGAAAGGCTTGTTTAACCAATTTAGGGTGTGCTGTATACATACCGCTAACGTCTGTCCAAATTTCTAATTGAGAAGCATTGAGAGCAGAAGCTAATATAGCAGCTGTATAATCTGAACCACCACGACCTAACGTGGTTGTTTCGCCAATTTCATTTCTTGATATAAAGCCAGGTAATACTGTTACAGAAGCTTTAGATGACTTAAAATACGATGAGATGTTTTGGTTGGTCAACTCTTCTTTTACATTGGCTTTGGTAAAATAAGAGTCTGTAGCGATAAGCTCTCTAGAGTCTTTAAGTTGCGCATCTTTAACATGTAGTTTTAAAGCTTCAGAAATAATATAGGAAGATAACAACTCACCAAAAGACAACACTTTATCTCTTGTTTTAAACGAAAACTCATTAATTAGATAAATTCCTTGAAGAATATCCTTTAAGCGCTCTAAGATAGCACTCACCTCACTAATAATGTCTTCCTTAATATGTTCTGGGAAAAGAGCTTCTACAGTTTCAAGGTGCCTTGCTTTTATAGCATCAAATGTAGTTAGGTAAGCCTCATCTTTAGCATTAGCAAGCTCACCAGCTTCTAATAGTACATCTGTAATACCGCCTAAAGCAGATACAACAGCAAGAAGTTGGGTGTCTTTTGCCTCAGATTTTAAGATATTAATAACTTTGGTAATATTCTCTGCATTGGCAACAGATGTGCCTCCAAACTTAAGTACGTTCACAATAATAAAATTTTAAGCTATAATACATAATTTATGAGCCTTTTGCATTTAAAACAAGAAGTTTATATGTCATTTTTTCTAAAACTTAGAAATCATTAATTATGTGATTGTAAAACATTGTATTTTTGAGAAATTACTAATAAACTAACCGATTGTGCAGAATATTTTAAATTACATAAATGGAGAATTCCTAGAGCCTCAATCTCAAGAATGGTTGGATAATTATGAGCCATCTTCTGGTAAGGTCTATTCTAAGATTCCGAATAGTGATGAGCGTGATGTTGCCTTAGCGGTGAAAGCTGCAGAAAACGCCTTTCCCAATTGGTCTAAAACAACTATTGATGAACGTAGCTCAATTTTACAACGTATTTCTGAAAGCATCTTAGAGAATTTAGAAATTTTAGTTATTGCAGAGGCTAAAGATAATGGCAAACCAGAATCTTTGGCAAGAGCTGTAGACATTCCTAGAGCAGCAAGTAATTTTAAATTTTTTAGTCAGGCAATTACACAGTTTTCTACCAATGCGCACGAAAGTGTTGGTTTAAATGCTGTAAATTATACCTTAAGAAAACCACTTGGTGTAGTAGGTTGTATCTCGCCTTGGAACCTACCATTATATTTATTTACGTGGAAAATAGCACCAGCATTAGTATCTGGTAATTGTGTGGTGGCAAAACCTAGTGAGGTTACACCAATGACAGCTTATTTGTTATCTAACATATGTCATAATGCAGGATTACCAAAGGGCGTACTTAACATAGTACATGGTTTAGGTACTACAACAGGACAAGCCATTATAGAGCATCCAAACGTAAAGGCTATTAGTTTTACTGGCGGTACTGCAACTGGAGAACATATTGCACGTACAGCAGCGCCAATGTTTAAGAAATTGTCTTTAGAGTTAGGTGGTAAAAACCCAAACCTCATATTTGCAGATTGTGATTATGATAAGATGCTGGAGACAACAGTTAGATCTAGCTTTGCCAATCAAGGTCAGATTTGTTTATGTGGAAGTCGCATTTTTGTTGAAGCTTCTATTTACGATAAATTTAAAACAGATTTTGTAAATAAAGTTTCTCAACTTAATGTTGGTCATCCTTCAAGTAAAGATACAAACGTAGGCGCATTGGTGTCTAAACCACATTTAGAAAAAGTATTCTCATATATAGATAAAGCTGAAACCTATGGTGGTAAAATACTTACTGGTGGAAACAAAGTGACTGTTAAAGGTTACGAAGACGGTTATTATTTAGAGCCTACTGTTATTGAGGTTTCAAGCAATGATTGTAAACTAAACCAAGAAGAAATTTTTGGACCAGTTGTCACATTAATGCCTTTTAAAACAGAAGAAGAAGCGTTACAATTGGCAAATGGTGTGCGTTACGGATTAGCAGCTACCATTTGGACTAATAATTTAAACAGGACAATGCGTTTATCTTCTGAAATTGAAGCAGGAATAGTTTGGGTAAACACTTGGATGATGCGTGATTTAAGAACGCCTTTTGGTGGTATGAAAGATAGCGGCGTTGGTCGTGAAGGTGGCTTTGAAGCCTTACGCTTCTTTACAGAACCAAAGAACGTGTGTATAAGTTATGAGTAAATTGATATTCAATTCAGGAAGTTTCGCGTAATGTTTAAGACGAAGCTCTTGGCTGATTGTATAGATGAATGACATTTTAAAATAAATAGAACTAGTTTGTAGGTCTCGGCTACACTTGACAAGACAACTAGAACAAAAAATAAACTTACAGAAACTTTCAATTAGATTTTATTTTCTGATTGTTGGTTAAAGAAAACACTCAAATTATGAACCTATCCTTAACAAACAAACATGCATTAATCTGCGGAAGTACTGCAGGAATTGGAAAAGCTACTGCTATTGAACTGGCAAAACTTGGTGCAACCATTACCTTAGTAGCAAGGAATGAAGATAAACTAAAAGCTGTTTTGGCAGAGTTATCTAGGGAGCAAAAACAAAACCATAATTACCTTGTTGCAGATTTTACAAATCCCGAAACCTTAAGAAAAACAGTAGAAAAAGCAACATCTAAAACTACCTATCATATCTTGCTTAATAATACTGGCGGACCAAAAGGTGGCCCGATTTATACTGCAGATACAACTGAATTTACAAACGCGTTTCAGCAACACTTAGTGTGTAACCAAATACTTACGCAAGCTGTAGTGCCAGGAATGAAAGATGCAGGTTATGGTAGGATAATTAATATTATTTCAACCTCTGTAAAACAACCTATAGATGGTTTAGGCGTAAGCAACACAATTAGAGGAGCAGTAGCAAGTTGGAGTAAAACTTTAGCTAATGAGCTAGGTCAATTTGGGATAACAGTTAATAATGTATTACCAGGATTTACTGCTACAGAACGCTTAGATCAGATTGTGACTAACAAGGCTAATAAAGCTAACTCTACAGAAGAAGAAGCTCGCCATGTGATGAAAAGTATTACGCCAGCAAGACGTTTTGCAGAACCAGAAGAACTTGCCTATGCTGTAGCTTTTCTAGCCAGCCCAAGCGCAAGCTATATTAACGGTATTAATTTACCTGTAGATGGTGGCCGTACTAAGAGTTTATAAAAATTTAATGCTCACTATATTTAGTATTGCAAAAGTATTAAACCAGCAATAGTTTAATATTTCTTTCTTGTTCCAATTAACTTTGTATTTTAGTAGGATTACTTCGGGCAAGGATAGAGGTGATATCCTCCCATTTTTCTTGGGAGATAAAGCCGATAGCCTGGTTTTTTGTAGCACCGCGAAAAAGAAGCCCGCCAAAACAGACTTGAACTATGACTAAACGAAAATTACGCATAAACGGCCATTCACACCTTTTACCATATCCTGAAGAAATTCCACAGTTTATGAAGGATAAAGGTATATTTTGGGTAGATAAGGACCGAAAATTTATGCTTCAAAAGGATTGGAGAAGGCCTGTTACCGATTCTAGTTTTTTCCTTAACGAGAAGTTGGAGTGGATGAACCGTTACAATATAGATCACGCTGTAGTGCTTAACTTATCTCAGCTTTATGGTAATGGGTTACGCGTGGAGGAAATGAAGAAAGCGTTGCGTTTTCAGAATGATTTTAATGCAAAGGTACAGCACGATAATCCGTCTAAATTTACATGTGGTTTTGTGGTGCATCCTGGTTTTGTGCAAGGTGCGCTTTGGGAAATTGAACGCTGTGTAGAAGAACTTGGCTTGCAGCTTTTATGTTTGCCAACGCATTATATGGATACTATAGGAACGTGGCGTTGTATTTTTGATGAAGAAAATGAGCCAATTTTTGAGTTGGCAAGCAAGTATAATTTAGCGGTTGAAATTCACCCATACGATGGTGAGAAGTTTATACTTTTAGAGAACACGTCTTGGCGTTTTCACCTTATATGGATGTTGGCACAATGTGCAGATGCCTATCATTTCTTAACTCTAAACGGATATGCAGATAAATACCCTAATATGCGCACGTGCTTTGCACACGGAGGCCAGTTGGCACAGATAAATTTAGGCCGAAGAATACAAGGATTTGATGGTCGTCCAGATTTGTTTGAAGGTAAAACACACCCAAGAAAAGCAGTAGGACATAAGAACATTTTCTTTGATACCTTAGTTCACGATACGGGTTCCCTTAAACTTTTGGTAGAAAACCAGAAGCCAAAGCAGATTATAATGGGCTTAGATGATCCTTACCCGTTAGGAGAAATGGAAAGCGCGGTACAATCTTCTTATCCAGGTAAAATTTTAGATCTCGCACAAGAACGTGGCATACTAAATGAATCTGAATGTGATGATATATGGGAAAACAATGTTATACAATGGCTTTGTGGAGATGACCAAGATGCTAAGGATAAGTTGATGAAACGAATATTGAATGAATAATTACGATTATTATATTGAAAGCAGTTTTACTTATATTAATATCATTATTGATAAATACATCTTCAAATGTTGTCTGTTCGTGTGGAATTATTTTAGATGAAGAAGGAGCTAGACGACTTAAAGATAAAATGGATATTATAATCGAAGGCACTGCGATTGAAGTAGTCGATGAGCAATTCAATAAGTACTGTACTAATGAAAATGTACGTGTTAGAGTAGATAGAGTTATTAATGGTCCTGATAATTTAAAAGAAATATTAACTAATCAAACATCTGCAGGTAATTGTATTAAATCTTTAACAATTGGAGAGCAATATATTATAATAGGAAACAAGCTAGCCGTTAAACAATCTAAATTAAATTCTACAAAAGCTCACATACCTTTAGAGATTAAAAACTCAATTAAAAATGGAATTAACTTATGTAGAAAAAAGTCTGATGATGAAGAGAAATACTGGAACTGTCTTTATAATGTAAATACTGTAATTATGACGGATGGTTGCTTAATTGTAGATTCAAAACTTAAGTTCTTTAATTATTTTTAATTAACCTCAATGCATTTTTTACCTGAAGATTTAGACGATTATGTTGTAGCACATAGCCAACAAGAACCAAAGTTACTTCAAGATTTAACTCGTGAAACTTGGCAAAAGGTCTTGGCGCCAAGAATGTTAAGTGGGCATTTTCAAGGTCGTGTGTTAAGTATGATTTCTAAACTTATACAACCAACATCTATTTTAGAAATAGGTACTTACACCGGATATTCTGCTTTATGTTTAGCAGAAGGTATGTCTAAAGATGCCGTTTTACATACTATCGATATTAATGAGGAGTTGCAAAACTTTCAGCGTAAGTATTTTAATGCTTCTGGTTATGGTGACCGCATTATTCAACATGTAGGAGATGCTATGGAGATTATTCCAACATTAAATACCACATTCGATTTGGTTTTTATAGACGCAGATAAAGTAAATTACCCAAATTACTTTGAGTTGGTCATGCCATTATTAAAATCGGGTGCTGTAATTTTAAGTGATAACGTTTTGTGGACTGGAAAGGTAATTGAACCTTTAAATCCTAAAGACAAAGACACAGCTGCACTATTAACATATAACAAATTGCTTAATACAGATGACCGTGTGGAAAGTGTCTTATTACCTATACGCGACGGATTAACGGTAACTAGAGTATTATAATTAGAGTAAGTAGTTAATGAAAAGATGCTAAGTAATTACTTAAGCAATTATTACTCACCAAAATACCTTATTAAAAATTGCTGGTAAGATTTAAAGAATAAGAAGGCTATAACAGTACCAACAAAAGCACCAACCAAAATATCTCCAGGATAGTGTACACCTACATAAATTCGGCTCATTATAAAGAGTATAGGCCAAAGGTACATGATATATATCCATTTGTATTTTTCACGTAATGTAAGGACTAAAAAAGTAGTCACTACAAAAGAAGATGAGGCGTGGCCTGAGAAAAAACTATAATTGTCCGGCGTTTGCAATATGCGAATAACGTCTGCAAGGTCTGTTACATTATTAGGTCTTAAGCGAGCTACAGCAGCTTTTGTAAAATTTGTAAACGCAAGAGTTGTTGCAAAAGAAGCAACTAAGCTAACTATTGTAAATGCAGCTTTTTTCCAGTGAAATGCTAAGAAGTATAATATAAAGAATAGGATAAAAAGTGGAACCCAATGCTTAATCTGCGTTACAAAAATCCAAAACGCATCATAATCTTCAATTCCTAAACTGTTAAGATAGACAAACAACTCACGATCCCAATTTTTGAGTTGCTCTACCATTAAAAGCGGCGTTTTATGGGACCAGTTATCTCATCGATATCATCATTAACCTGGTCTACCTCTTTCTTTATATCCTTGGTAATGTCTAAATCCATACCGTGTTTTTCGGCACTTTTAGAAATTTCAGATTTAATATCATTTGTAGCACTTTTTATAGAACGTAAACCTTGTCCTAAACCTCTGGCAATTTCTGGAATTTTATCTGCTCCAAAAACCATCACGAGGATGAAGATAATAAAGGCAATTTCTGCACCACTAATAAATAACGGAAGTATCATCATAATTATCTGCAAATATACGTAGGGAATAGTGCATAAAAAAAAGCACATCAAAGTATTTTAATGTGCTCCTTAAAAATAAATTTTATTTGCTTAGCCTTTTTTCAAAGTTACCCTAACTTCACCTGTATTGTTATTTTTAGTAACATCTACACGCTCAATACTGTCTTTATCTAAAGCGTCTACTTTTTCTTTAGATGATATTTTGCCATCAATAAAGTATGTAATGTCCTTAGAGACAACATTTGGCTTAGCATTACCGTCTTTAAGAATGATTCTAACTTCACCTGTACCATCGTTTTTTACAACATTTACAGAAGCAATGTGATCTGGCTGTAATGCATCTACATTTGCTTTAGTTACTACTTTTTCATTTATATAGTACACAATATCTTGATCGTCTTGATCTGTTTTTACCTCAATAACGTTGTGATTGTTTCCAACGTGATTAGCATTGTCACTAATTACTATAACCTCTTTACTGTTATCCTTGATATGAGTTGAATGTGATATAGTGCTATCTACATTTAAAGCTGGCTCAGAGTGTTGTTTAATAGTAACTTTTTGCTCTTTTGTATCTAATTGTATGCTGAAGGCTTGAATGCCCTTAGTATTCTTAAAGGCATAATTTTGGGAGTCATCCTTATAATTTATAACAAGTTTTAAAGCAGTAATACGATTTCCCTCGCGCTTTATATTTTTGAAATTAACCTTAGCGTCATAGGTTGAAAATTTGTCTTCAATTGTTTTTAAATCCTCCTTGGTAGAAACATTCATTACTACAAATTCAACAAGCTCACGAGAAGAGGTTGCTTTAGAGCGTTGCGTAATTGTAATTAATTCTGTTTTTGGAGATTCACTTTCAGAACTTTCTATATTAGAAGAAGTTGAAGCAATTGATTGAGTTTCTGAAACTGCTGAGTGTTCTTGAGCAATTGTCTTTACATTAAATGTAAAAATAAAGCCTAGTAATAGTGGAGCTATTAAGCTCATTTTCCAAAGACTTTTACGGTTTGAAGCTGATTTGTTTAACATAATGATTCGTTTTTTGATGAATGATTGATAAAAATTTGTGGTGATTTCTGGATAAGAGTTTCGAGCAGAAGTACGTACCATAGCCAATTGGTAGTCACGTTTACAAATGCTTGTGTCAACTGTACTGCAGTCTGCGAGAAACTCAAGATTTTGCTCTATGTTATTCTTGTAAACCCAAGCTAAAGGATTAAACCATTGTAATGTTATTAGAAGGTTAGCTAGAATTACATCTAAAGTATGATATTGTTTTACGTGAATCTCTTCGTGTTTTAATATAAGTGCCAACTCGTTACTACTGTGAAGTGATGGATTGCAAATTATATAATTCAGAAAAGAAAAAGGCGCAATATTGTCTTGAACTTTAATATAGTTTATGCCATTTTTATTTAAGCTGTTTTTATTAAGAATGAAACGCTTAAGTGAAAAGAGTTGTATTACAAAACGACCGCCAACTATAGCTACACCAATACTATAAATAGTAAGAGCAACTAGCCACCAATTAGGTTGAAATCCTTGTTCTGCAATAGGCGTTATATTATTTAGTAAGGTTCCCTCAAGTGTAACAGGAGCTACATACACAATTTTAGTAATGGTAACTAATGGGATACAGATGGCAGAAATTAATCCACCAATCAAGAAGTAGCGATTGGCTTTAAAAAGCGTTTCTTTTTGAAGGCATATTCCATATACCAAAACAAACAAACCAATTATAGTGGCACTTTTAAGTAAAAAAAACACAAGCGTATCCATATTATTTGTTTTCTATGAGGTTAAGAATTTCTCTAAGTTCTTTGGCAGATATTTTTTCTTCCTTAGCAAAAAATGAAACAAGATCTTTATAAGAATTTTCAAAATAACCATCCATAGCAGTAGCTAAAAAGGTTTTGCTGTATTGCTCTTTAGTAATTACAGGGAAATATTGATGTGTTTTTCCAAAAGCTTGATGAGCTACGTAGCCTTTATCTTCTAAGTTTCTCACAATGGTAGAAATGGTGTTATAATGATTTTTTCCGGAGAGTTTAGAAACAATGTCTTTTACAAAGGCACGTTCCAACTCCCATAACACCATCATTATATCTTCTTCTTTAGCTGTTAACTTATCCATAGTATAAATTTGATAAGACAAACTTAAAACTATTTTTGTAGTTATACAACTATAAAAATAGTTATTTAACTAAATAAGTAGTTTTTGATGTGTTTGATTGTTGTCAATTAGTAGGTTAGCCTAAAATATCGTTTAAGACTTTTGCTAAACGCAATCCGCTTTTATGAAGTTGTGTTCTTACCAATGGGAAGTTTTCATACATATATTCATAACCAAGCTTATCACCAGAATTTGCAGTTTTGTAAACTGTTTGAACTAATGCACGAGACTCATTAGCCCAATCTAATACAGTGCCAGCTTGCCATTGTTTAATTTGAGTTTTGGTAAGGTCTTCTCTGTTAGAAGATAATTCTGAATAACTCATTTTATAAAAGTCAATCATCTCACTATCCCAAACACGGTGTAGGTTAGAGCCTTCATTAAACCAGCGCACTTGTATATCATTACCACCTTTATCTTCAGATCTCCCAGTATGTAATGGTTGGTGTAAGTCTCCTATAAAATGTACTAAAAGTTTCAGGTAAAATGCACGGTCATCTTTAGATAAGGTTTTGTTTTGCACTTTAGTCATACACTCGTTAATAGCTACAATTATATCACCTTTAGGATTTTTTTCCGCTTCACCATAAGAAGTATCAAAAGGTACATTTACATAATGCCAAGGTCCATATGCTCTATATTTTTTGTCGCTTCGTATTTCATCTGCATAGATAGAAACTTCAGCAAGAGAGGTACCGTCTAAAATATCTTTAATTGCTTTTCTGGCTTTTCTGTTAAGATGTTTAGAGGCAATTTCGCCCACAGCACGATGGCCCGTTTTTCCCCAATCATTTTTAATTTCTAAAGCTTCAGAAGGCATATTATTTGAAGAAGCAGAGAATGAGGTTAATACAATTAAAGAGAGTATAAGTAGGTATTTCATTTTAAATATAATTTTCAGCAAAAATAAGAAAGCTAAAGTGACCTTAAAGTTAAATAAAGCAATCCTCTAATTTTAATTAATATTTTTGGTATAGCTTTTGATTTTTGATGTAACAATCTATAATATATAACGTCTTATACCCTATGAAATGTAATCGATTATTTCCTGTTTTATTAGTGTTGTTTTGCGCCCTAACAGTCAACGCCCAAGGTGTTTTCTCTAAAGAAGGACAGCAAAAAAAGGCAGATACGCTGCAAAAACTTAAACTAACTCCGTTTGTACACGGCACCTTACAACTCCCTAAAGATGGTAAAGCAGAAAAACTAATTGTTTTTATCATGGGTTCTGGAGATGTAGATAGAGATGGCAACCAGGCAACCTCTAGGCGAAATACATTTAAGAAAATGGCAGACCAATTGGCTAAAAAGGGGATTGCTACATTTAGGTATGATAAACGCGTAATACCAATGTTAAAGCAAAATATGGATTATAGAAAAATCTCCTTTAACGATTTTATTAAAGACGCCAAGGATGCAATCGCTTATTTTAGAAACGAAGGAAATTATAATCAAATATTTATTGCTGGCCATAGTCAAGGCTCACTAGTAGGTATGCTAGCAGCAAAAGACACAGCAGATGGCTTTATCTCGATAGCAGGACCATCTACTACTATAGATGAGGCTATTGTATCTCAATTAGAACAACAAATGGGTATGGGTAAAGAAGCAGAATATGCCTTTAATGCCTTACGAAAAGATGGAAAAGTAACTGATTACAATAAAGGCTTAGCAAGTATTTTTAATGAAGATTTACAGCCATTCCTATTATCCTGGATGCCTTACAATCCTACTGAAGAAATTAAGAAATTAGAGATGCCAATATTAATTATAAATGGCACAAAAGATTTACAAGTTACCGTAAAAGATGCTGAGGTTTTGCATGACGCAGCACCAGAATCTGAACTCAAGATTTTTGAAAACATGAATCACGTTCTTGTCACTATTGAAGGTGATGACCTTGAAAACGCAAAATCCTATAATGAATCTTGGAGACCTCTAACTATGGGATTGGTCGAGACGATTGCTAATTTTGTAACAAAACACTAACCCCAAACTAACAAATATTTAACTTATGAAATTATTGTACACAGCTGCCATTGCAGCATTCTTATTAGTAGGTTGTGGTACACCAAAAGCACCGCTATCTGCTACACAAAAAGAAACACCTAAAGTAGTTCTCACCTCTGTAGATCTTATTAATGTGACAGATGATAAGGTATCTGTGGTTGTAAATCCGCCAACTATTACAGAAAAGGAAATAAAGTTTTCTTTGCCAGCCATAGTGCCTGGTACTTATAGTAGAGATGATTATGGTAAGTATATCGAAGCTTTTAAAGCTTTAGATTATAGTGGAAACGAGCTTCAATTTACCAAAGTAGATGATAACACGTGGAGCATTTTAAATGCAGACAAGCTAGATAAAGTAACATATTTGGTTAACGATACTTTTGATATAGAAAGTGAGCACGATATTTTTTCTCCAACGGGAACCAATATAGCTTCAAATAACTATGTTTTAAATATGAATGGTTTTATAGGCTATTTTAACACCTTGAAAAACCTTCCTTATGAAGTTTTAATTAAGCATCCAGAAACATTGTATGCAGGGACATCCTTAAATGAATTAGAAATACCTAAAACTAAAGATAGTCTTACAGCTGCCAACGCAAATTATTATAAAGTAGATCGTTATGCAGATTTAATAGACAGTCCAGTAATGTATACAGAGCATGAACCTGTATCGTTTACTGTTGGAGAAACAGAAGTGTTAATAAATGTTTTCTCACCTAACGGAACCTATTCTGCTGAAGATTTTAAACCTGTAATCTCGACAATGGTTGAAGCTCAAAAAGCTTATCTAGGAGATTTAAAGACAACAAACAAGTATGCAATTTTAGTATACTTATCTACAGTTGGAGCAGAAGATGCTCAAGGTTTTGGTGCATTGGAGCACAACACATCTACGGTAGTTGTTATGCCAGAGCAATATCCTAAACAATTATTAGATAAAGCGATGGTAGATATTGTTGCACACGAGTTTTTTCACGTTGTAACACCATTAAGTATTCATTCTGAAGAAATTCATTTTTTTGATTTCAATACCCCTAAAATGTCTCAGCATTTATGGATGTATGAAGGTGTAACTGAATATTTTGCACAACATTTTCAAGTGTATGAAGGCTTAGTAACTCCAGAAGAGTTTTATGATGTTATAGTATCAAAAATAGATAACGCAAAACGTTATACTGGTGATTTTTCATTTACTGAAATGAGTAAGAATGTTTTAGAAGAGCCTTATAAAGATTCCTATGCAAACGTGTATGAAAAAGGTGCATTAATAGGAATGTGTATCGATTTAATTATGCGTGAGCAGAGTAATGGTGAAAAAGGATTAATAGATCTTATGAAAACACTTACTAAAAGGTTTGGTAGTACAAGTCCTTTTAGTGATGATACGTTTATTGAAACTGTTGCCGCATTGTCTTATCCAGAAGTAGGTAATTTTTTAAGAGATCACGTACAAAATAATGGTGCTATTAATTACACAGAATATTTTTATTTGGTAGGATTAGAGTTTGCTGAAACTAAAACAAATACGGCATTATTAGCAAGTCAAGACGTTCAATACATTAGAGGGAATGAAGAAGGTGAAATTGTATTTGTAAATGGAGAATTAAACAGCACACTGCAAGATTTAGGTGTTTTAGGTGGAGATGTTTTAGTAAGCTATAATAAGAAAGAATACAACCTATCTACAGCTAGAGGATTAATAATTGCTACAAACGGATTAGCAGAAGGAGATACTGTTACTCTAACGGTAAAGCGTAATGGCGAAACAGTAAAATTATCTGGTAAATATAGTACACCTACATATTTAGCTAACAAACTTGGAGAGAGTCCTTATGCTACAGAAGAGCAGAAAGCTTTAAGAGCTGCTTGGTTAAATAAGTAGACATTTTACAAGACATTTAAGATTGACTTTAAAATCGTATTTTGCGCAATACAGATTTTAAAGTCAATTTTTTTTATGGAAAACACACCTTTCTTTGCAAATGATGCTATTGTCTTCGGGTTGTTAATGGTAGCCTTAGGAGCTGTATTTTATACATCATCTAAACAAAGTGGTTTTTGGAATAAATTTTACAAAGTAGTTCCTGCATTATTAATGTGCTACTTAATTCCTGCCATCTTTAATTCTTTAGGGATTATAAGCGATGAGTTTTCTAACCTTTATTATGTAGCAAGTAGGTATTTACTGCCAGCTTCATTGGTGTTAATGACACTAAGTATAGATTTAAAAGCTGTTTTCAACTTAGGCCCTAAGGCGTTAATTATGTTTTTTACAGGAACTGTAGGAATAATAATTGGAGGTCCTTTAGCAATCTTACTAATCTCTGCAGTATCTCCAGAAACAGTTGGTGGTGCTGGTCCAGATGCAATATGGCGCGGTCTTGCTACTTTAGCAGGAAGTTGGATTGGTGGTGGTGCCAACCAAGCAGCTATGCTGGAAATTTTTAAATACAACCCAGAGAAGTATGGAGGAATGGTGTTTGTAGATATTGTTGTTGCCAACCTATGGATGGCAATTGTATTAATGGGAATCGGGAAAACAGAACGTATAGACCGTTGGTTAAAGGCAGATTCAAGCGCAATTACAGAGCTTAAGGAAAAAGTAATTGCCTATTCTGAAAAGGTAACGCGAAACCCAAGCCTTTCAGACCTTATGATTATGTTAGCTATAGCATTTGGAGCTACCGGAATAGCACATTGGGGATCAGAAATTATAGCAGGATTCTTAGCTTCAAATTTTGAAGTTTTCAATGATAAGACCTCTGCATTATCTTCATTTACATCTACATTCTTTTGGATGATTACTATAGCCACAACTATTGGTGTACTATTATCATTTACCAAAGCAAAACAATACGAAGGTGCTGGTGCCAGCAAGATAGGTAGTGTATTTATTTATATCTTGGTTGCAACTATTGGTATGAAAATGGACTTAACAATGATTTTTGATAATCCAGGTTTAATAGCTATTGGTTTAGTCTGGATGGCTATTCACGCTGGTCTTTTAATAGTAGTTGCTAAACTTATTAGAGCACCATATTTCTTTCTTGCAGTAGGTAGTCAGGCCAATGTTGGTGGAGCCGCATCTGCACCTGTAGTTGCAGCTGCTTTTCATCCGTCTTTAGCTACTGTAGGCGTTCTTTTAGCTGTGTTAGGATATGTTGTAGGAACTTGGGGTGCTTTATTTTGTGCAAGATTAATGGAAATAGCTTCATAAACCCATTCGTAAATTTCAATAAAAAGTGCATATTTGCCCGCTCAAATTCAATACATAATCAATGAAATATTTAGTAGTAATTTTAATGTGTTTTGCTGTTGTAGCCTGTTCAACAAAAGAATCTAACCTAGTAATTACCGGTAAAGTAGAAGGCCTTAAAAAAGGAAAGCTGTATTTACAGAAAATAGAAGATACGCTTTTAGTAAATATAGATTCTGTAATTGTTGATGGTGATGCTAATTTTGAATTTGAAGCATTAGTTAAAAGTCCACAAATACACTACTTATACTTAGATAAGTTAGACAACAGTGAGTTTGATGATAGAATTAGATTTTTTGCTGAAGAAGGCGAAATGACTATTAATACAACACTCAAAAATTTTGAAGAAGCTAAAATTGAAGGTTCAGAGAATCAAGTAAAGCTTGAATATTTTAATGCTATGATTAAGCGTTTTAATAAAGAGAACCTAGCCTTGGTAAAAGAAGATTTTGAAGCTCAGAAAGCTAATGATCAAGATAAATTATTAGAATTAGAAAAGCGCTTTGACCGTAATTTAAAACGTAGATATCTTTATACCGTAAACTATGCTTTAAATCAAAAAGATTTTGAGGTAGCACCTTATCTAATGGTTTCTGAAGTTTTTGATGCTAATATTAAATACTTAGATACTGTATATAACAACTTAGCGCCTAAGGTTAAAAAGTCATTTTATGGCGAAGAGCTTAAAAGCTTAATAAAAGAACGCAAAACATTAGAATAATAGATTGCCTATCTATTTAAAAAAAAAATCCTGATGTACACCATCAGGATTTTTTTTTGCAATCTGTTTTAAGTCATAAAAAAAACCTGATAAGATTGTAACTCTTATCAGGTTTTAGATTAATTGCGAGTTGTTTATTTAGTAAACAGTAGTTCGCGGTATTTAGTTAATGGCCAAAGCTCATCATCTACTAATAGTTCTAGCTTGTCACAGTGGTATCTTATTACATCAAAATAAGGCTTTACTTTATTACAGTATGCTTCAGCACGCTTTTCGGCGTCTTTCTTATTTGCTTTCTTGCGCTCTTCAATCATTTCTGTAATGCCCTTGTTAATTTGTTTGATGTGATCTGAAATCACTTCAATTAAATTCATTTGCTCTTCAGAATGTTTCTTGAAATCGTCACCATAAATCTGCTTTAATCCTGTTACATTTTCAATAAGCAAGTTTTGGTAACGTATAGCAGTTGGTATTACATGATTGCGGGCAATATCTCCTAAAAGACGACCTTCAATCTGAATACGCATACCATATTCCTCAACCTGTATTTCATGACGAGCTTCAATCTCAACCTTATTCATAATATTAAGGTCTTCATAAAGCTTTATGAATTTCTTGTCTAGGTTAGCTTTAAGTGCTTCTGGAGTAGTCTTATTGTTACTTAAACCACGCTTTTTAGCTTCTTTTTCCCAAGCTTCACCATAACCATCACCTTCAAAACGAATCTTTTTAGATTGCTTAATGTATTCTCTAAGAACATTGAAGATAGCATCATCTTTCTTCATTTTCTTGTCCTTAATCAATGCATCAACCTCTACTTTAAATTCATTAAGTTGCTTTGCAACCATGGCATTAAGAGCAGTCATTGGTACAGCACAGTTAGCTGTTGAACCTACAGCACGGAACTCAAATTTATTTCCTGTAAATGCAAATGGAGATGTCCTGTTACGGTCTGTATTGTCTAATAAGATTTCAGGAATCTTACCAACAACATTAAGTTTAAGGTCTGTTTTTTCTTGTGGAGAAAGTTTACCATCTGTAACTTTTTCTAATTCATCTAAAACAGCTGTTAATTGAGAACCTATAAATGCAGAAATAATTGCAGGTGGCGCTTCATTAGCTCCTAAACGGTGATCATTACTTGCACTAGCTATAGTAGCTCTTAATAACTCCTCATTATCGCAAACTGCTTTAATTGTGTTTACAAAGAAAGTTAAGAACTGTAAGTTCTTCATTGGCGTAGAACCAGGACTTAGTAAGTTTACACCTGTATCTGTACTTAAACTCCAGTTGTTATGTTTTCCAGAACCATTAATTCCTGCAAATGGCTTTTCGTGAAAAAGCACTACAAACTTATGACGTTCTGCAACTTTACGCATCACATCCATTATTAGTGAGTTATGGTCTACTGCCAAGTTTGCTTCCTCAAAAATAGGGGCAAGCTCAAATTGGTTTGGTGCTACTTCATTATGTCGAGTTTTTACAGGAATACCCAAAAGCATACATTGCGTTTCCAAATCTCTCATATAATTAAGTACACGTGTTGGTATAGAGCCAAAGTAGTGGTCATCTAACTGTTGTCCTTTTGCAGAAGCGTGTCCTAATAAAGTGCGTCCAGCTACAGATAAATCTGGTCTTGAAGCAGCAAGCGCACTATCAATTAAAAAGTACTCTTGTTCCCAACCTAATGTTGCATTAACTTTAGATACTTTCTTGTCAAAATATTTAGCAACGTCTGTAGCTGCAGAGTCTACTGCTTGTAAAGCACGTAGTAAAGGTGTTTTGTTGTCTAAAGCTTCTCCAGTATAAGAAACAAATACTGTAGGAATGCATAAAGTTGTACCAAATACAAATGCTGGAGATGTAGGGTCCCAAGCTGTGTAACCACGAGCTTCAAATGTATTTCTAATACCTCCGTTAGGAAAAGAAGAGGCATCTGGTTCTTGCTGTACTAATTGGCCGCCACCAAATTTTTCGATAGCTAAACCATCTCCAATAGTTTCAAAAAAGGCATCGTGCTTTTCTGCAGTACCACCAGTTAATGGTTGAAACCAGTGTGTGTAATGCGTTGCTCCTTTAGAGATTGCCCATTCTTTCATTCCTGTTGAAATATGGTCTGCAACTTCACGAGAAATTTTAGATCCTGTTAAAATTGCATCTGTTACACTTTTAAAAGAATCTTTTGTTAAGTATTGGCGCATAGACGCCTCATTAAATACGTTTTTCCCAAAAAGTTCTGAACGACGAATTGATTCGTCTATTTCTACAACTGGTCTGTTTAATGTTTCTTTTAAAGCTTGAAATCTAAGCGTTGCCATGAGTATGGAATTTAATTAATTTCATATTAATAAGCGCAAAAATATATTTAAAACGCCAAAACCCCCTAATTTTTAATGTTAACTTTTTAAAAAAGAAACTTTAAATTATTAACAACCCCTAAAATTATAGGGGTTAATATGATATTAAAATTAAAAAACTAGTCTATAAATGCTAAACTGATAAAAATACAGTAGCCAACAAAAAGAATAAGCCCCTTATAACGACCAAGTATAAATGTCTTAGGGATAAATGCTAATGGGATAAGAATAAATGCAAAACCTAACAGCCACATCATATCGTTGGTAAGCACTTCTTGGCTTTTCATGGCAATTGGTTGTATTACAGAAGTAATTCCTAAAACAGATGCTATATTAAAAATGTTAGAACCAATTAAGTTTCCTAGTGATATTGCTTTTTCCTTTTTAAGTGCGGCGATTACAGAAGCTGCTAATTCTGGGACACTTGTACCAACGGCTATCATTGTAACTGCGATTACACGTTCACTTATTCCCAACATAGAAGCAAGGTCTACAGCGCCTGTTACTAATAATTCTGAGCCGCCCCAAAGTGCTGCGCCTCCTAATATTAACCAAATGGCAATTTTAAAGTTTGAGGTTTTTGCTAAGCCATCATCTAAACCATCATCTGTTAATGGAGATGCTTTTTTCTTAGCTCTGGTAATTAATACTATTATATATAGGACAAGAGCTACAATAAAGGTAATTCCTTCTAGTCTCGAAATAGAATCGTTGGTAAGAAGAAAACAATAAAGTAGGATAGACATGACCATCATTACTGGCCAATTAAATTTGTAGAAATCTTTATCTAAAGCTAAAGGAGAAATAATAGCTGTAATTCCTAACACTAAACCAATATTTGCAATATTGGAACCTATTACATTACCTAAGGAAATATCTGAGAAGCCATCTAAAGCAGCTTTTAAACTTACTATTAATTCTGGTGCAGAGGTTGCAAAAGAAACAACAGTTAAACCAATAACCATTTTAGAAAGCTTGAGTTTGTAGGATAATCCTACAGAAGATCTTACTAAAAATTCTCCACCAACAACTAAAAAAAGAAATCCTAGAAATAAATAAAGTATGCTCATTAATTTTTTTTGCGAAGATAGCAAACTGCGTAGGAGTTAGCCACTATCGCTTAGATATCTTGTTTCCAGAAATATGCTTTTGCCTGCTACATTTAAAGCGTCGTCCTTTTGCTTGTCTTAATTTTTCATGTTTAGTTGCGCGTCCTTGTACACGTTTACGCCACATTCTAAAACTAGAAGGCTTCATTTCTTTTCTCATAAAATTAATGACCTCAGGCTCAGACAAACCAAATTGAAACTCAATAGCATCAAAAGTGGTGCGGTCTTCCCATGCCATTTCTATAATCCGATCTTTTTCTCTTTCAGTTAGTTGCATGTTTAAATATGTAATTACTTATTAAAAATCAATTATTTATTATAATAATTCAATTAATATGTTAAAATTATCAAAAGTGTGTTTGTTTTATGTGAATAAGGTCTTATATTTATAATGTATTAAAAAAAACAATCCTCTTAAATAAATTACACGTATTAGTAATATTATACCTCTTAAAGTTAGAAAAAAACGCTTCTCTTACAAGCGTTTTTTTTTATTTAGAGAATTGTCCGAAAGGTTAAGTTAATACGTTCTCCTACGTGTTTTTTGGTTTTAGGAATTTGATGTTTCCAGAACTCTTGTGTTGTGCCTTTCATAATTAGGAGGCTTCCGGATGGCAATTCAATATTAAACCGTTGTGATGAATCGGTTTTATGTTTAAGCTGAAAGCTTCTGGTTGCACCTAAGCTTAAGGAAGCAATTACAGGATTATGGCCAAGTTCCTTTTCATTGTCAGAATGCCAACCATTACTATCATTTCCAGTTCTATAAAGATTTGCTAAACAGGTTGTAAATTTATGGGCTATCTTTTCTTCAATATCACTTTTAACCTGTTCTAGCTCTTTAAAAAATGATTCAGGGTACATCGTAATATTTGAGTAGGAATATGGCTTTTCATTTTCAGCATATAAAGCTGTTAGCCTTGGCTGCTTGTATGTTTTTCCAAACAGTTTTATATTATCCTGTTGCCATTGTATCTCTTTTCTCAATGTATTGAAAAGAAAATTTGAAGTTTCTGAATTGTAAAACTGTTCCAAATAAAGAACATTAGCATTCTTTAAAGGGAGTTTTATAAATTCATTTGATTGTGGGAATAAATTCAAAGAGACGAAATTTGGTTATAAGTAAAACCAAGCCCACCAAATAAGCACAAATTGAAGCAGTATGCGAATCCAAAGTAACCATTTAGGTATGCCCATTCCTGCTTTTTCATTGGAGACCATATAAAAGTGTACTAAGAAAAATACCGTAAGCATAGCCATAATACCCCAAAGTGATATAACTCGAGTGCTTTCAAACAGCAATCCTATACCAAAACCCAGTTCTGCCAAACCACTTAAATACACGAGTATTTTGTGGTTTGGCAAATATCTAGGCATAATGCGCATATAAGCTCTTGGTTTAATAAAATGCATAAGACCAGCAATGCAATACATTGCAGCCATTAAATAAAAATGCCAAGAGTTACTCATAATTTATTAGTCTATAATTGTTGAATTCTCTGGAGCAGCAAACATACCTTCTTTTTCTTCAGAAAATGTGAGGTTTGTAATTGTAGCATCTCCAATTGGTTCTCCTGTAATACCTTCTTCTTTACTCCAATTATAAAATTCCCAAGATGTTGCCACAGGAATACCATCTACCATTTTGTAATCGTTGTAAACAATGGCGTGTGCATTTTTTACAGCTTCTTCTTCAGGAGTTCCTCCAAAGGTTACAATATATCCGGCAGCTACAATTTGTTGTTTATCGTTAGTGTATACATAATACCAATCGTCTGGAGCATCTCCTGTACCAGCATCAAAAGTCATTTTGAACGCTTCTAAAGATTCACCTTCCATAGGCATCATATCTTGCTTTTCAATATTTACACCATCATCATTTAACTTGTAAGGTAAGCTAAAGAAATAAGGCCATGTGAACATAGAAAAGCGTGCTCTAGGCATTTCTGCATCTTTAGGGCTTTTGTATACATTTTCATTATCAAATACTAACATACTACCATTGTCATGCTCAATTTTAATTTTGCTTGTGTTGGTTAACATGCTAATTGTTCCATCTAAAGCATCTTTACCATTAAAATTTAGGTCTATATCAAATGATACTACAGCTTTATTTAGAAAAGCTTCTTTTTTGTGTGCTTTCTCAACACTGCTTACAAATGCTTGATCTAAAGATGGTGTGCCGTCTCCAATGCCGCCATTTGGCTCAACTGGCATCATGTCTTCTTTAGTGGTGTTGTCTTCTTGTTTTTTTGTTTCACCACAACTCATTATTAGTGTGGCAGATAGTAAAAGGATTAATGCTTTCATGGTTGTTTTTTGTTTAAAGATATAGGTTAGAGAGTCGTAATGGTGTTAAGAAACTTTCAAAGTTTTAGGATTAGATGTTATTATATTTAAAAAGTAATTGGTTTTCAATAATATGATTGCGCATAAAAAAATCCCATTTTAATATTTTAAAATGGGATTTTAGTTGAACTAAAAATTAAATACTAATTATTTAATCATTTCAAAGCTTCGCTTAATGAAGTTAGTTAAAGCTTCTCCTTTAAGCAAGCCTTGTGAAAGTCTTGCTAAGTCTAAACTCTGACTAATTAAACGTTCTTGTTTCTTCTTTGTTTTTGTTTCTAATATTTCTGCAATTAACTCATGATTTGTATTTACTACGAGGTTGTACATATCTGGCATATTACCCATACCAAACATACCGCCACCACCAGTTTTCTGCATATCTTTCATACGACGCATAAATTCTGGTTGTGTAAT
Source organism: Croceibacter atlanticus HTCC2559 (assembly GCF_000196315.1). Classification (NCBI taxonomy): domain Bacteria; kingdom Pseudomonadati; phylum Bacteroidota; class Flavobacteriia; order Flavobacteriales; family Flavobacteriaceae; genus Croceibacter; species Croceibacter atlanticus. Next base: position 1,667,014 of record NC_014230.1, read on the forward strand.
AATTAATGGAGATGCAGTACTGTCCATAGCTTCAAGCTGTACAGTATAAGTTTCTTTAGGAACTACAGTTTCAAAAGCTTCTTTTACTTTCTCTTTTTCCTCATCAGATAGTTTACTAATTTGTTCTTCATCTTTCTTGATAAGGTTATCTATATGATCACCATCTACACGAACAAAAGAAATGTTTTCTTCGCTAGTTTCTAATTTCTGAATTAGGTGTGGTACAATAGGAGAGTCTAGTAATAAAACTTGATACCCTTTGTCTTTTGCAGCTTGTATGTAACTGTGTTGTGCATCCTTGTCACTAGCATAAAGTACAACCAGTTTGTCATCTTTATCTGTTTGGTTGTCTTTTATCTTTTCTTTTAACTCTTCTAAAGTGAAGTACGTATCATTTACAGTAGGATAAAGAGTAAAGCTCTTAGCTTTATCGAAGAACTTATCTTCAGAAAGCATTCCGTATTCGATAACAATTTTAATGTCATTCCACTTACTCTCAAAGTCTTCACGATTTTCGTTAAATAGCGACTTAAGTTTATCTGCAACCTTACGAGTTATATAAGCAGATATTTTCTTTACAGCACCATCTGCTTGTAGGTAACTACGAGATACATTTAATGGAATGTCTGGAGAGTCTATAACACCTCTTAACATAGTTAAGAACTCTGGTACAATACCTTCTACATTATCTGTAACGAAAACCTGATTTTGGTAAAGTTGAATTCTATCTTTCTGAATATTCATATCCTGTCCTAATCTTGGGAAATACAATATTCCTGTTAGGTTAAATGGATAATCTACATTAAGGTGAATGTTAAATAACGGCTCTTCAAACTGCATTGGGTACAGCTCTCTGTAAAAACCTTTGTAATCTTCTTCTTCTAATTCTGTTGGAGCTTTTGTCCACGCTGGATTTGGGTTGTTTATAATATTATCAACCTCTTTAGTTTCAGCTTTATAGTCTTTTTCTTCCTCTTCAGTTAAACCTTCTGGTTTAGGAAGCGTTTCTGTCTTTGTACCAAATTTAATTGGTATAGGCATAAACTTATTGTACTTGGTCAATAGTTCAGAAATACGACCTTCTTCTAAAAATTCTTTTTCATCTTCAGAAATATGTAAGATAATTTCTGTTCCGCGTGTTTCCTTTTCGGCATCTTCAAGAGTAAACTCTGTAGAGCCTTCGCAAGTCCAGTGCGCAGCTGTACCGCCTTTATAAGATTTAGTGATAATCTCCACTTTTTCTGCAACCATAAAAGCAGAGTAAAATCCAAGACCAAAGTGTCCTATTATACCACTATCTTTTGCAGAGTCTTTATACTTTTCTAAAAACTCTTCGGCACCAGAAAATGCAACCTGGTTAATGTATTTTTCAACCTCGTCCTTCGTCATTCCAATTCCTTGGTCTTTAATATGAAGTGTACCGTTATCCTTATCAATCTTTACTTCGATATGAGGATTACCATACTCTACGCCTTTAGCCTCACCAATTGCGGTAAGGTGTTTTAGTTTAAGTGTTGCATCTGTTGCGTTACTTATTAATTCACGTAAGAAAATTTCGTGATCGCTGTATAAGAATTTCTTTATAAGCGGAAAAATATTCTCTACAGATACATTAATAGTTCCTGTTGCCATGTTTAAATTGTTTTATAAAAAAGTGTCTATGCGTAGACACGGTTATTAATTAATTTCTGAAAGTGAATAGTCAAAAAAAATACCATCTATAGGTTTGTGACAAACTGACATAATTTTAACTGATTCTAATAACGCTTCGGATTGATTGTTGATTTACCTCTATTAGAAAAGCTTATATCAGTATTAATTATTTTGTTTAACTTATATTATTAATGATTAAACATTTTGTATATTTACATAGAAAATAAAGAGTTATGGCGACAGTAAAGAACACTTCAAAAAAATCAACTACTAAAACTAAGAAGACAACAAGAGATGCGATAGTTTCGGCTTATATGGATTATGTGTTGATGACAGAAACCTATCCTAAATCTGTTTACAAGTTTTGTAAAGAACATAAGTTTGAAGAACAAGAATTTTATGAGCACTTTGCAAGCTTCAAAAATCTAGAAACCAGCATTTGGTCAGATTTTTACAGTTTAACCATTACATTATTACATAAGAGTGAAGATTACCAACAGTATGCGAACAGAGAGAAGCTTCTAACATTTTATTACACCTTCTTTGAAATGCTTACAGCAAATAGAAGTTATGTGCTAATGGTGTTGAGCAAATATGAAATGCCGCTTAAAAACTTAGAACAACTTAAGCAATTACGACAAGATGTTAAGGAGTTTGCTAAAGGTTTAATATCTGATGCTAATGAAGGTAAAAAAATAAAAGCGCTACAGAAAAATGAGATGGTATTTTCTGAAGCTACTTGGGTACAGTTGCTATTTCTAATGAAATTTTGGAAAGAAGACAACTCTCCAGGATTTGAAAAAACGGATATGGCTATTGAAAAGTCTGTAAATACTGTTTTCGATGTGTTTGATAATACACCACTTGAGAGCATTATAGATTTAGGAAAATTCTTGTGGCAAAATAAACCAGCATAACTTAATAGGTATAAAAGAACGCATATGAAGACGATTGATAGTATACCAACCTCAAAATTGGGAAGAACAACAGAGCTTGTAAAAACAGGTGTGAAAATTGGTGGTAACTACCTTAAATATTACGGTAAGAAAGCATTTGATAAAGAGTTAACTCGAGATGAGTTAGACCAAGACAATGCTTCAGATATTTATGATGGTTTAAAAAGTTTAAAAGGAAGTGCGCTTAAAGTAGCGCAAATGCTATCTATGGAAAAAAGCTTGCTTCCCAATGCTTATGTAGAGAAATTTAGCTTGGCACAATTTAGTGTGCCGCCATTATCTGCACCATTGGTGAGAAAAACCTTTAAAACCTACCAAGGTGCTTATCCAGAAGATTTATATGATGAGTTTACTGCTAATTCTGTAAATGCTGCCAGTATAGGCCAAGTTCATAAGGCCAAAAAAGATGGGAAAATTCTTGCTGTGAAAATTCAATATCCAGGTGTGGCAAGCAGTATTAGTAGTGACTTAGCTATGGTAAAGCCTATAGCTATGAGAATGTTTAATATAAAAGGAAAGGACTCAGAGAAATATTTTAAAGAAGTTGAAGGCAAGCTTCTTGAAGAAACAGATTATATCTTAGAAGTTAAGCAAAGCAAAGAGATTTCTGAAGCTTGTAGCCATATAGATAATTTAATCTTCCCGAAGTATTACGAAGCTCTTTCTAGCAAGCGTATCATCACTATGGATTGGATGCAAGGAAAACATCTTAGTGAATACACTAGCGAGGAAAATGACCAAGAGGTATCTAACAAAATAGGCCAAGCGCTTTGGGATTTCTATATGTTTCAAATGCATTACTTAAAGGCTGTTCATGCAGATCCGCATCCAGGTAATTTCTTGGTTAATGATAAAGGACAACTCATTGCTATAGATTTTGGATGTATAAAAGAAGTACCAGAAGATTTTTATGTGCCTTATTTTGAGTTGGCTGTGCCAGAGAATATAGATAACCCAGACTTTTTTAGAGCTAAACTATATGAGTTGGAGATTTTAAGACAAGATGATAGTGATGCAGAGATAGATTACTTCTCTACATTATTTCACGAAATGTTAAGTTTGTTTACAAGCCCATTTCATAGTGACACTTTCGATTTTTCTGATGAAACATTTTGGAATTCAATTACAGAGTTAAGTGAAAAATATTCTAAGGATACTACGTTGAGAAAGATGAATGGGAATCGAGGAAGTAAACACTTTTTATATATAAATAGAACATTCTTTGGGCTTTACAATTTACTACACGACTTAGGTGCTAAAATAAATGTAAACCAATTTAAGAAATACATACCTAACGCTACGGCATAGTTATTATGCAAGCATATTAAATCCCATAATATTATGCATAGCCATAATTAGGTATTGGCTATCTTGCAAGCTATCTCATTTTGAGATAGCTTTTTTTTAAATATTAATTATGTATCAATCAAAAATATCGGGATTAGGCAAATATGTGCCTGAAAATGTGGTCACAAATGATGATCTCGCAAAGTTAATGGATACCAATGATGCTTGGATACAAGAGCGTACAGGTATAAAAGAACGTAGACATATAAAAGATTATAATGAAGAGTCTACAGCTTCAATGGGCGTTAAAGCAGCAAAAATCGCAATTGAACGTGCAGGTATTTCTAAAGACGATATAGACTTTATTGTATTTGCAACATTATCTCCAGACTATTATTTTCCTGGTTGTGGTGTACAGGTTCAAGAAGCTTTAGATATAAAAACGTGTCCAGCTTTAGATGTAAGAAACCAATGTAGTGGTTTTGTATACGCATTATCTGTAGCAGATCAATTTATTAAAACCGGAATGTATAAAAACGTTTTAGTAATAGGTGCAGAAAACCATAGTGGAGGCTTAGATTTTACTACAAGAGGCAGAAGTGTTTCTGTAATATTTGGAGATGGTGCTGGTGCTGCTGTATTAACTAGAAGTGATCACAATGGTCAAGGTATTTTATCTACACACTTACACAGTGAAGGTAAACATGCGCTGGAGCTTTCTTTAAAAGGACCAAGTACTCAAAAATGGGTGCCAGAAATTATTGAAGAAAACAATCAAGACAATCCAGATTACTACCCTTATATGAATGGTCAATTTGTATTTAAAAATGCTGTGACAAGATTCTCTGAGGTGATCATGGAAGGCTTAAAGGAAAATGGTCTGGCAGTTTCAGATATTGATATGTTAATACCACACCAAGCTAATTTAAGAATCTCTCAATTTATCCAGAAGAAATTTAAGTTGAGTGATGATAAAGTTTATAATAATATACAGAAGTATGGTAATACAACTGCAGCATCTATCCCAATTGCTTTAACTGAAGCTTGGGAAGAAGGAAAGATAAAAGAAGGAGATAAGGTAGTTTTAGCTGCCTTTGGTAGTGGTTTTACTTGGGCTAGTGCTGTAATGAGCTGGTAAGTAAATTAGTAAACTATATAAAAGACAAACGCCGGTTAATGAGAGTTAACCGGCGTTTTTATATATAAGAATGATATGTTTCAGTGTTTAAAAGGCTAATTCAAAACAAATTATATCCGTTCTTCATCTATATAGACGAGACAAATACTTCAACGTTTCAATTATTAACTATATTTAACACAATTTACTGATATTTAGCAGATAAAGGTGTTTTTGTGCCTTGTTTTCTTTTGCTGGTTTAAAAGAGAATTCAGTAGGGGACAAAAGGTTTAAGAAGATTTTTTGAGCCATACATTCCATAGCATCCCTAACACTATTAAGGACATTCCTAGTATTGGAAATAATGTATAGTGTTCTCCAAAAAGGAAAAATCCAAAAATTAAAGCATAAACAAGTTCCATATATTTTATAGGAGCAACAACACTTGTTTCGGCAAGTTGAAAAGACTTGGTTAAAAATATTTGCCCAATCATTCCTAAAACACCAATGCTGCATACAAACCACCATTCTTGTCCAATCGGCATTCGCCATTGGTTTATAAAAAATAGGCTTCCTATAATTGAGCAGACCATAAAATAATTAATAATAGTAAGAAAGTGCTCTTTTGAGCCTAGATATCTCACTATTGCAAAAACGGCACCTACTAATATAGCTGAGCCTATAATTAATGCAAAGCTTACAGTGTCTATCCTAAAATCTAAACCTTTCATAATAAATGCACCGCTCAACGCTAAGCCTAAGGCAAACCACTGCCACACTTTTACACGCTCTTTTAAAAAAAGCGCAGCTAAGAATACACTAAAAACAGGAGCAGTATAGCGTAATGCTACAGCAGATCCTAATGGTATACGTTGTATAACAACAAAGAAAAGTGAAAGGGATACAAAACTTAATACGCCTCTCAGAGTTAGCCAAAAGACATTATTACCTATTATGGAGATCTTTTTTGAAAGCATATAAGGAAATATAAAGATAAAGGTTCCAAATGCTCTAAAGAATACTACTTGTAATGGGTGAAAGTCATTTAGATATTTAGCCAGTAAATTCATCCACGCAAAGGCAAATGCAGCAATAGCCATATAAATAATTCCTTTCAACAAGGTGTATAAGGTTTCTGCAAAGGTAATTCTATACTCTAATATAGGACGTTATTTTAATGGTATTTCTTAAACATTATTAAGTATGAAAAAACAAAAACCCGAAGCGATCAACTTCGGGTTTTCAATAACCAAATATAACACTAACCATCAACTATGAAATTTGGTTATTTTACTTAGCACTATTTTAATGACGACCCTAAAACAGGATTGTTACACTTTACAAAGTATTCTTTTTTATCGATGAAAAGTTATGCTAGAAGATAACAACGCTAAAAATAGTTAAGTTTTATGATAGTATGGTTTTAACATCTTAACTTCAAATAGTTACAAGAAAAAATAAACTTAAAACCATACATTATGATTACACAACTACACAAAAATATATACATTATAAAGTATAGTGTATTATTAACTATTTTACTTTTTCCTCTCTGTAAAATAGCTGCACAGGAACAAATGGGTTCTTTGGATTTTGCAATGCCTACTGTAAGTTTTAATGAAGCAAATCCTGACACAGATTGTAATGCTTTTAGAACTTTCGATATTTCTGTTTTCGGTATACAAGTAGAGCCTGCAGTAAGTGTCACAATTTTAGTAAATGGTGGTACAGCATCAGCTAACGAAGATTTTATGCTATCAAACTCAACTTTTGATGTGGAAGGAACTGGAGCTGTCGATTTTCAAATGGATATTTTTAACGATGCTCTGATAGAAGGTGATGAAACTATTGACCTTATGTTTTCATTTAATGGCGAATCTAGAAACGCAACTGTAACAATTAAAGATGATGATGTTACTCCAATTGTAGGTAATACTACTGTAGATTTATTAGTAGAAACCTTTGATGCCTCAACCTTGCCAGAAAATTGGGAAACTATTGATGCTATAGATACTGGCCTTAACCATTGGGAGTTTAATGGCGCTGGTTTAGCTGCAGGTACAGCATATATTACAGATGGTACATCTGCAATGCCATCATATGATGGTAATCTTGGTGCAGATCCAGCAGCTATGGACGCAAGTTCTAATGCGTTACTGTTATCACCTATGATTTCTGCAGCAGGACTAAAAGATGTAAATATATCTTTTGATTGGACTGCTGGCGGAGAATTAGATACAGAATCGCCATCACCGTTCGATTATGGTCAAGTGTCCTATAAAATAGAAGGTGAAGATTTTGTGGTATTAGAAAACTTTACCGGTACTGCAGAATCTTTAGGAGCTGCAGTGCAATCAGGAACATTTTCACAGCTGTATCCAGAATTGGCAAACAAAAATTTTCAAGTAGGATTTAGATGGATAAACGATCAACTTGTAGGTACAGCTTTTAGCTTTACTATAGATAACGTATCTGTAACAGCAGAACCTTTAAATGTTGAAACTTCAGAAACAGGATCAGATACAGAGTTGGTGAGAACTCAAAATGATGTTTACTTTATTAGTGATGAGAATACCGCTATTATGGCAAGAATAGAAAATGCAACTGAAGATTTAGGATGTGTACAAATAAGTGTGATTGAAAGTGGAACCGAAGCTGTTGAAAATACGCAAGCAGGTTTTAACAGAGCCTCTAAAGTTTTTGAAATTACTGCAGATGGTACAAATGCCTCAAGTGCATCTTATGACTTAACATTGTATTATGCTAGTGATGAGCTTGCTGTATTTACAGATGTTTCTACAATGAATATGGTTAAAGTAGAAGGTGCAGATGTAGATGCAACTACAGATACAAATACAACGGTTACAGGCCAATTGTTTGAAGACAACTCTGCATCTGGCTTTGTCACCTATAAAGGCAATTTTTCTGGATTTGGTGTATTTAGTGTTGTAGAAAACGCAACCCAAAGTATTGAAGATATACGTACAAATCAATTTAGCGTGTTTCCAACAATCTTACATCAGCAACAACAATTGCATATTGTTTCAAATAGCACGTCACAAATTGAGAGTATATATATTTATGATATATCTGGTAAACGTGTATACGAGAGAGAAAATATATCAGACCCCAATGCTAATTTAACACTAAATGTATCTTCAGGACTTTACTTCCTTAAGATTAATAATGCAGCAGAAACCACAAAGCTTGTTGTAAAATAATTGAATTCAATTTTTACCATTAAGCCTAACACTATTTAAGTTGTTAGGCTTTTTTTATTGACAAACTGCAGTTTGTTATGCGTGCATATATAAATAATGTTAAGAATATGATATTAGTTTAAGTATCTGTTACTATTGCGGCTACAATATTAAATTTTGTTTAATTAGAAGGGTATTTGGTTAGATTTTTAATTTACTCTTTAAACGGTCATATTTTTCGTTAAAAAATTAACAACATTATATTGCTTTTAACAATAAAAAGTAGGATAGTCATCTAAATTGCACATCTGTTTAATGATTATCAATTATTAACATCTTTTACAATTTAATTCAAATAAAAAAGTATGAAAACTAAATTACGCAACATGCAGTGGTTGGTTTTAGGATTCTTTATGGTTTCAGGCTATTGTGGCTTGGCGCAGGAATCTTTAAAGTCAATCCAAAAACTACAAGATGAAAACAAGGTGACCAGCTATCTTATGAATAAAGATAGAAACACACCTTACCTTGTTAAGTTTGATGGTCTTTCAACACAGAGAACACCTAAGGCCGAAGCTTCTCAATTAATAAGAACTGTTTTAGGATTAAATAACACCATTACACTTGGAAAAAAATCTGAGGCTGGTTTATCACCTACAGTAGGAGTTGAGAGATTTCAACAATATTATAAAGGCGTTAAAGTAGAGCACGGTAACTATACTGTATTATCTAAATCAGATATGATTCAAGCTATAGGTTTGGAGCATTATGATTTTAATGACAACTTTCAAATAACACCTTCTTTATCTGAAGAAGCTGCTATGCAACACGCTATTAATTTTGTAGGTGCTACAGAATACGCTTGGGATCTTTATAGCACTTTAAAGATGAATGAAACAGATCCACAAAGATTAGCAGAATTAGATGCTATAATTGAAAGTGTTTACCCAAAAGGAGAATTAGTAATTGTAGATGATTACAATACTGCTGGAGTTGATATGAAATTAGCATATAAATTTAATGTATATGCAGCAGAGCCACTTTATAGAGCAGATATTTACATAGATGCGCAAAACGGTAAAATGTTATTAGCAGATATGGATATTAAACATGCTTCAGAAATAAATGAAAATATAGCTGAAAGTAAGAAAATGTCTACATACGCAATGGTAATGGAGCCAGCTACCGGAATCGGAGATTTACGTTATGCAGGCCGCAGAAATTTTGAGACTACAAAAATTCCTGGTGCTACACCAGCAATGGATGAGTACACATTATTAGGTACTATTGAAGTAGATATCGAAGAAGCAGGAGTTGTATCTTCTTTACCAATAGAAAATGAAACAAAATCTTACGATGGTGTAGGTGGTGCTCCAATTAGTGCAGGTGGTGCAATACCATCTTATGAAATTACAGATGGTTCATCTAGACCAGAAGAATCTAGTTTTCCATCTACAGAAGTAGGTGATAATGATTGGACAGCAGATGAGCATTACAGAGACCGTTTTGAAGGTCCTACAGAGCAATATCCTGTAACTAATGAAACAAATAATGACGATGTTGCATTAGATGCTCATTGGGGATCAGAAATTGTATTACGTTATTGGGGCGTACGTCACAACCGTTACAGTTGGGATGGTCAAGGTACTCGTATAACAAGTTTTGTACACTACGGTGATGCTTATGATAATGCATTTTATACCAATGCAACGATGACATATGGTGATGGTAGCTACCAAGGTGGCACAAATCCTAATGGTTCTTTTGCTCCTTTAATGTCTTTAGATGTTGCAGGTCACGAGATAGGACATGGAGTTTGTGATACTACTTCAGGACTTGTATATGCAAGACAATCTGGAGGTATGAATGAAGGATTCTCAGATATTTGGGCAGCTGCAGTTGAGAATTTTGCAGTAGAAGATATAGATCCAACATTGGCAGATAGATATCAGCCATTTAGTATTGGTGAGCAGATAGATGAGCGTGATGGTGGTATTCAACCAGAAGAAAACAGTGCAGAAATGGCAGCATTACGTTTTATGGATGATCCAAATGCAGCAAGTGATCCAGATTGTGTACTTGGTGCTAACTGGAAAGATACTACAGAAGCAGGTTGTCCTGCTCCAAACTTAGGTAATGATCAATGTGGTGTACACTCTAATAGTGGTGTGCTAAATAAATGGTTTTATTTATTAGCTGTAGGTTCAGGTCTAACTTATGAATTAGGTGATGGTAAAGCAGCTGCAGATAGTGAAGTAAATGACAATAACGCTCCTTATAGTGTAACAGCTTTAGGTTTTGCAGATGCAGAGAAAATAGCATTTGGTGGTGAGGTTTTATTAAGCCCTAATGCAACTTTTGCAGAGATGAGAGAGATGTCTATTATGGCAGCTCAAACATTATATGGTCAAGGATCTCCACAAGAAGCATCTACTACTAGTGCTTGGTTTGCAGTATGTGTTGGTAATGATTACGTAGCTCCAGAAGGAGATGTAATAGTATTTAATGCAGATAACAGAACACAATTACAAGAACGTAATACAGATGTTGGTTGTAACACATCTAGAACGTACACGTATAGTATTGCTTCAGTATTAGTAAGCGAGCCAACAACCCTAACTTTAGATGTTTCAGCAAGTACAGCTGTTGAAGGTGAAGATTTTATTGTATCACCAACAACACTTGAAGTTTCAGGTTCTGGTATCTATGATTTTAGCGTACAAGTTTTTGATGATGCTATTATTGAAGAAGGAGAAATGATTTCTATTAGCTATGACTATAACGGAGAAACATTTACACAAGACATTGCATTAATAGATGATGATATTACGCCAGCTGTAGGTAGCTCTATTCAAGAGTTATTACCAATGGAAACATTTGATGGTAACGAATTACCAGAAGGATGGCAAATTAACAAATTAGTAGATCCAGGTGTTAATGACTGGGAAATGAATGGTGTTGGTGCTGGTGCTGGTGTAGCTTATATTACAGATGGTACAACAGAAACTCCAATGTATAATGGTAATGGTCCTGGAGTTAGCCAAGATGGTAGCTCTAATACGGTTTTAATGACACCATTAATTAACGGTTTAGGTTTAAGAGACATAACAGTTAATTTTGACTACACAGTTGGTGGTGAAGATGAAGCAGGAACACCACTTGATTATGGTGAACTTGTATATAGTTTTGATGGAAGTAACTTCTTCGGTATCGAACAGTTTGTAGGTATTGGAGGTACAGTATTAACAGGAAGCTATGATGATGTAATTCCTCAGGTTGAAAACTCTCAATTTTATGTAGGTTTCAGATGGTTAAATGACCAGTTATTAGGAACAGCTTATAGTTTCTCAATAGATAACATAACAATTTCTGGTTCTCCTGCATTAGTTGAAACAGCTGCAAATACATCGCAGAGCCACACAGTACGTACAGCAAATGATATTTTCTTCTTAACAACAGAAAACAATAACATTATTGCTCGTATTGAAAATGCATCAGCAGATTTAGGATGTGTATCTGTAAATGTAACTTCAGAAGGAACAGAAACAGTAAGCAATACTCAAGCTGGTGTGGACAGGTCGTCTAAAGTTATTGAGATAACAGCAGATGGTCCAGATGCGGCTACAGCAAGTTATGATTTAACGATATATATGACTTCAGATGAGCTTGCTAACTTTAGTGAAGTTGCAACTTTACAAATTATGAAAGTAGAAGGTAGTGATATAGATGCTACTACAAATGCAAACACTGTTATTACAGGTGAGGTTTTTGAAGACTTAACAGATACAGAAGGTTATGCAACATTTAAAGGCTCATTTACAGGCTTTAGCTCTTTTGCTATAGTTGAAAATGCAGTTGCAAGTGTAGATGATGTAACTTTTAATGATGTGTCAATATACCCAACACCAGTAAATAGAGGTCAATATGTAACTATTAATAGCCCATCAATAGCTATTGAGAGTGCAGCGGTATACGACTTAAGAGGTGCTAAAATTATGGATGAGAAGTTTAAGAACTTAAATTCTGTAAAGCTTAACACTTCAGCATTACAATCTGGATTTTACTTTGTAACGCTTAATGGAGATTCTAAAAAGACATTCAAGTTTATTGTTAATTAATTGTCTTTATAAAGTAACTAAAAGCCGCTATTTATAGCGGCTTTTTTTTTATGTCTAAATATAAAACAGTAACTGTAATTTAACGTGTAAAAAAGCAAGTTGTCGAATTGTTGTTTTTATTATGGCTAAGATATTGTTAATCCTCAAAAACAATAAGTTAGCTGTTGTATATTCGGCTAATTGGCGCAGAATACCGTGCTAATTTTAACCAAATAAACTAAATTCTTTATATGAAAATTAAATTACACAACTTCAAGTTTTTAATGGTGTTGGGTGCTTTTGTGGGTACCATGAGTATGGTGCAAGCACAAACGTCTTTGAGTGCCGTTCAAAAACTGCAAGACCAACAAAAAATTACTAACGTAAAAATTAGTAAAGAACGTGGTACTCCAAGTTTAATCAAACTTTCAAATTCACAAACTCATAGAGTAGAGCCTCAAGAGGCATCTTTATTTTTAAGAGAAGCTTTAGGCCTTAGGGAAACTACAACATTAGCAGAAAAAAGAGCTCATGTTACGCCAAGTGGTTCTAAAGTAGTTAAATATCAAGAGTATTTTAAAGGGGTAAAAGTAGAGCATGGTATTTACAATGCGTTATCTAAAGACAATGCGCTTAAGGCTATTACATTAGAGCACTACGAGCTAAAAGATAACTTTAATGTTGCTGCTTCATTATCAGAAGACAATGCTTTAAATTATGCGTTAAACTTTGTGGGTGCAACAGAGTATGCTTGGGATTATTATAACTTCCTTAAACTTAATGAAACAGATCCAGCACGTCTCACACAATTAGATGCTGCAGTAAATTCAGTTTATCCTACGGGAGAATTGGTAATTGTAGATAACTATAATGAGCCAGGTATTTCTTTAAGATTAGCATACAAATTCAATATTTATGCAGCAGAACCTCTTTATAGAGCAGATATATATGTAGATGCTGTAAATGGAGAAATCTTACTAGCAGATCAAGATATTAAGCACGCTGCAGAGTTAAACAATGAAATTGCTGAACGCAGAAAAATGTCTTCATATGCAATGGTTCAAGCAATGGGAGAAACACGATATGCAGGTACTCGAAATTTCGAAACTACTCTTTTATCTGCAGATGCGAGTGATCCTGTAAATCCATTACCAGAGCGTTATGTTCTAGATGGTACAATTACAGTAAATGCATTTAATCCAGATAGCCAGACTATCGAGTCTGTAACTGTGTTAAATGAAACAAGATCTTATGATGGTATTGGTGGTGTGCCTTTAAATGTTGGAGGCACAATACCTTCTTATGAAATTACAGATGGTAGCTCTAGATTAGAAGAAGGCCAGTTAAATGTAGAAATCGCAGATAATTTTTGGTCTGCAGATGAGCATTACAGAGATCGTTTTGAAACACCAGCAGATAACTATCCTGTTGATAATGAATTTGATAATGATGATGTTGCTTTAGATGCGCATTGGGGATCAGAAGTTGTAATTAGGTATTGGGCAGATCGTCATAACCGTTGGAGTTTTGATGGTGCTGGAGAAAAAATTACAAGCTTTGTACATTATGGAGATGGCTATGATAATGCATTTTATAGTAGTTCTACAATGACTTACGGAGATGGTAGTTACCAAGGTGGAACTAACCCTAATGGTTCTTTTGCACCACTTATGTCTATGGATGTTGCAGCACACGAAATAGGTCATGGTGTTTGTGATTTTACTGCAGACTTAGTTTACGCAAGACAATCTGGAGGTATGAATGAAGGTTTTTCAGATATATGGGCTGCAGCTGTTGAGGCTTATGTCCTAGAGGAGATAGATTCTACGTTGCCATACCAACCTTATGGTATAGGTGAGCAAATAGATGAACGTGATGGTGGTATTCAGCCAGGTGAAGACAATCCAGATATGAGAGCTTTACGTTTTATGGATGACCCAAATGCAGCTGGAGATCCAGAATGTTTTGAAGGTGTAAACTGGATAGATACTTCTGAAGCTGGTTGTCCTGCACCAAATTTAGGGAATGACCAATGTGGAGTGCACTCTAATAGCGGTGTGTTAAATAAGTGGTTTTATCTTTTAGTTGAAGGTTCTGGCCAAGTATTTACACCAGGTAGAGACAAGCGTGCTGCAGATGATGAGGTAAACGATAATGGAGATCCATATAGTGTTGAAGGTTTAGGATTTCAAATTGCAGAACAGATTGCATTTAAAGGTGAAGTGTTATTAACGCCTAATGCAACATTTAGTGATATGAGAGATGCATCAATCTTAGTGGCGCAACAAGATTATGGAGTAGACTCTAACGAAGAAATACAAACTACAAATGCGTGGTTCGGAATTTGTGTAGGAGAGAGCTACATCACACCAGATCCTAACCAAGTTTTCTTTAGCTCTGCCAATGCAAATAGCTTACAAGAAAAAAATAACGACACAGGTTGTAATACATTTAGAACATATACTGTAAATGTTGCAACAGTACAGGTAAATCCTGCTGTTACAGTAACTTTAGATACTTCTGCTAGTACTGCAGAACTAGGAGTAGATTTTGACATATCTACTACAACTTTAGATTTAGAAGGTACTGCTACAGAGTCTTTTGAAGTAACTATATATAATGATGCTTTAGTTGAAGAGGATGAGTTAATTTCAATATTATTTGATTTTATGGGTGAAACCAAAACCCAAGTAATAAATGTATTAGATGATGATGTTGTTCCAGCAATAGGAGCTTCAGTTGTAGAAATAATGCCAATCGAAGAGTTTGCTTCTTCTGCTATCCCTAATGATTGGGAAGAAATTATTGTAGTAGATCCTAGTATGAATAAATGGTATTACAATGGTGCAGGTACAGAATCTGGAAGAGCTTACATTTCTTACACTTCGCCTGTTGGATCTACAAATTCAGCTATATATGAATCTAATTCACCGTCTCATGTAATTTTAAAGACACCAGAATTAAATGCTTTAGGATTAAATGATGTTAGAGTAACTTTCGATTGGGAAGCTGGTGGAGAACTAGATCCAGGTAATCCTGCTTTTGATTATGGTCAACTAGTATACTCTTTTGATGGTGTAAACTTTGAAGAAGGTAGTGAGCGTTTTGCACTTGAAGAAGATGGTATTATGTCTGGTACTTTTGATGAAATAATTCCTGAGTTAGCAAATACAAGATTTTTCTTAGGCTTCCGTTGGTTTAATGATACTAATGCAACAACGTCTGCATTTAGTTTTGCTATAGATAATGTTCACGTTGAAGCACTTCCTGCAGCTGTTGAAACAGAATTAAATGCTACAACAAGCAATACTGTAAATACTAACAATGATGTTTACTTTGCAAGTAATGATAGCGGAAGCATTATAGCTAGAATTGAAGGTGCCACTCAAGACTTAGGTTGTGTTGAAATGACACTTACCGGAAGTGGTACAGACCTTATTACTAATGCAAATGCAGGTGTAGATAGATCTTCAAAAGTTATAGAAATTACTGCAGATGGTTTTGATGCTTCAAGCGCAACGTATGACCTTACACTATTTATGACTACAGATGAACTGGCAAACTTTAATAGTATGGCAGATCTGCAAATAATGAAAGTAGAAGGCAGTGATATAGATGCAACAACTTCTAGCAACACGGTAATCACCGGAAGTATGTTAGAAGATCTTACAGCTGCAGAAGGTTATGCAACGTTTAAAGGAACATTTACAGGATTTAGTTCTTTTGCAATTGTACAACCTGTAACTGCTAGTGTAAAAGATGTTTTAATTAGTAGTGTATCTTTATATCCTTCGCCAGTGGCGCAAGGTGGTTTAGTTAACATAACAGCTAAAGATATCGTTATTAATAGCGCTTCAGTTTTCGATGTAAGAGGTGCGAAAGTTATTGAGAAAAAGTTTGCAGGAAATCAACAAATACAGTTAAGTGTTGCGACACTTCAATCTGGTTTTTACTTTGTGAGACTTAATAATGATGCTAATAAAACATTTAAGTTTATAGTTAAATAGGCTAAATACTGTTTAAATAAATAAAGGCTACTGTAATTACAGTAGCCTTTTTATTTTTAGGATACTTTTTTATTTAAGCAAGTTAAATATCATTCTTGTAACTTTGTAGAACTATGAAAAAGAAAACATTAGTTTTAGGCGCGTCATTAAAGCCGAATAGGTATTCTAACATTGCTATTAATAGGTTAGTTTCTAACAACCAGCCAACCGTAGCAATTGGTCTTAGGGAAGGTACAGTTAATGGTGTGACGATAGAAAAAGAACAAGTAGATTTTAAAGATATAGATACAGTAACGCTTTATTTGGGAGCAAAACATCAACCTGAATATTATGAATACATTGTAAGTCTAAACCCTAAACGTGTTATTTTTAATCCTGGAACAGAGAATCCTGAGTTTTATAAAATATTAAAAGCAAACAATATAGAGGTAGATTTAGCTTGCACGTTAGTAATGCTAGCGACGAATCAATACTAAGCCTAAATAGGTAAGAGCGCCGTTTAATACAAGTATAAAAAAGTTAAACTCAAACCCAAACCATTTTAAGCTATTTATACTTATAACATAACCTAAAATTGGGGTAGCCAACGCCACAAGTGGTACGAGTTTATCTTTTACTTTCCATTTGCTAAACAAGCCAAATGCATATAGGCCTAACAATGGGCCATAGGTATAGCCTGCAAAAGTGAACAGTTTTGCAATAACAGTAGCATCTGCAATAACATACTTAAAAAGTATAATAGTAATTATGAGCACTAAAGACATAATTACGTGTATGGTTTTTCTTACCACAACTTGTTTTTTCTCACTATATCGCTTTTCAATATCTAGTATGTCTATACTAAAAGATGTGGTTAAAGAAGTTAGAGCACTATCTGCACTGGAGTATGCAGCTGCAATTAATCCTAGAATAAATACTATTGCTACACCAATACCAAAATAGCCTTGTGTAGCAAGCTCAGGAAATAATTGGTCCTTATGAGCATCTACACCGTTTTGTTGAGCATATACAGTTAATAATAAGCCAAGTGCTAAAAACACAAAGTTTACAATGGTTAACACAATTGTAAACCAAAACATATTTTTTTGAGCATCTTTCAAGTTCCTGCAAGTAAGATTTTTTTGCATCATATCTTGGTCTAAACCAGTCATCACGATAGATATAAAAGCACCGCTAATAAATTGTTTCCAGAAGAAATCCCCAGATTTCCAATCTTCAAAAAAGAACATTTTAGAAAGGTTGCTATCCGCTAAATAGCTAAAGAAATTTCCAGAATTAATCCCTAAGTCTTCAGAAACATATACAATCGTAACACCTACAGCAATAAGCATAAATAAAGTTTGTAAGGTGTCTGTCCAAACAATAGTTTTAATTCCGCTCTTAAACGTATAAAGCCAGATAAGTAAAATGGTTATAGTAACAGTAGCCCAGAATGGAACGTTAAGCCCATCAAAAATTAAATTTTGTAAAACTACAGCTACAAGGTATAGTCTAAAGCTGGCGCCAACTATTCTAGATAAGATAAAAAATGAAGCGCCGGTTTTGTATGAATACCTACCAAAGCGACCATCTAAATAGGTGTAAATGGAGGTTAAATTAAGCTTGTAGTAAAGAGGTAATAAAACTAAACCTATTACTGCATAACCAACAGTATAACCTAATACAACTTGAAAGTAACTAAATTGGCTAGCTTCAACCCAACCAGGAACAGAAATAAAAGTAACACCAGAAAGTGATGCGCCAATCATTCCAAAAGCAACTAGGTACCAAGGAGATTGCCTGTTAGCTTTAAAAAACTCAGCATTTGTGCCACCTTTGTTTGTAAGAAATGAGATAAGCATTAAAACTCCAAAGTAACCTGCAATGAGGAAAAGAATATGTAGCGGTTGCATAGTTTAATAATTATGGCACGAATATAATGTAAATATTATCGTATTGTCTATTTAGCGTGATCTCAAATCTCGTGAAATACTTACTTTTGCAATATGGATTTTTCTTCAAAATATTTAGAACAAGCAGTTCAGGAAGTCTCTCAATTACCAGGAATTGGAAAGCGTACAGCGTTGCGTTTGGTACTTCATTTATTAAAACAGCCAGAAGACCAAACGGTAAGTTTGGCTAAGGCTTTGGTAGATGTTAAGACACAAATAAATTTCTGCACTAACTGTCATAATATAAGTGATCATAAGCTTTGTGAGATTTGTGCAAATCCTAAAAGAGAATCACAATATGTTTGTGTTGTTGAAGATATAAGAGACGTAATGGCAATTGAGAATACAAGCCAATATCGTGGTCACTATCACGTCTTAGGTGGAAAAATAAGTCCTATGGATGGTGTGGGTCCAAACCAATTAAATATTTCTACCTTGGTAGACAAGGCTAAAGCAGGAAAAGTAGATGAAATTATATTTGCTTTAAGCAGTACGTTGGAAGGAGACACTACTAACTTTTATATTTTTAAACAATTAGAAGGAACAGGTATAAAAACCTCTACCATTGCAAGAGGGATTTCTGTAGGAGATGAGTTGGAGTATGCAGATGAGATCACCTTAGGTAGAAGTATCCTAAATAGAATTCCTTTTGAAGCTTCTTTAAAATCTTAAATGGTACAACTCTCTGTAATCATACTTAATTACAATGTCAAGCATTTTTTAAAGCTTTGCCTACAAAGTGTGGTGCAGGCTAAAGAAAATATACAAGCCGAAATTATTGTTGCAGACAACGCATCTAAAGATGGAAGTATGGAAATGGTTGCTCAGGATTTTCCAAATGTTATAAGACTCGAAAATAAAGAAAACTTAGGGTTTAGTAAAGCTAATAATCTAGCTGTAAAAAAAGCTAAAGGTAAATACATCTGTATCTTAAATCCAGATACTGTAGTGCCTGAGCAAATCTTCTCAAATTTATTGAAGTTCGTTAAAACAGTTCAAGATTTTGGAGCGGTAGGAGTAAAGTTAATCGATGGTAAAGGGCAATTTTTACCAGAAAGCAAACGGCAAATACCTACTCCTAAAGTGGCCTTTCAAAAAATGGTAGGCAACGCCACTAACTATTATGCAAGTAATTTAGAATCTAATGATATTGGTTGTGTAGATGTTCTTGTAGGCGCATTTATGTTTATGTCCAGACAGCGTTATTTACAAGTTGGAGGTTTTGATGAAGACTACTTTATGTATGGTGAAGATATAGACCTTAGCTACAAACTACTTAAGTCTGGTTATAAAAACTACTATTACGGAAAAGATTCAGTAATTCATTTTAAAGGAGAAAGTACTACTAAAGATGAAGTGTATAGAGCACGTTTTTATGGTGCAATGCAACTTTTTTATAAAAAACATTTTAGCAATAGTAAGTTTACTAATCTAATTGTAAAAGCTGCACTCAAAGTAGTTAAGAAGGCAAATAAGGCTCAAGGTTTAGATACAGATAAGGAAATATCTTCAAATTTATTTATCTATATCGGTAATTCTTCAGACTGTGTTGCCATCTTGTCTAAACTAAAAAATAAGCAAGTACAACATCTTTCTTTAAAAGAGCTACAGAAGCTAACTTTAAAAAATTCACAGCTGTTTTTAGACTCTCAATTTTTTAATTTCAAAGAAATTATTAGTCTTCTAGAGCAGTATGGGCACCATAATAATACATTTAGGATAAAGTTGAAATCTTCTAATGTGTTGATTGGTAGTGATACTAGCACAGGAAAAGGTGAGGTTTTGGTTTTAGAACTAGATAAAATTCAATAAAAGAAATAATCTCAGTTTAAAGCAATTCTAACATCATTTTAATACAATAACGTTGTAATTTTAAGTAATTTTGCAATCGCAATTATTAATTAACCTATTGCATTACGAATATGGCAAAGTTTGAACTAAAGCTCCCGCAAATGGGTGAGAGTGTTGCAGAAGCAACCTTAACTAACTGGCTTAAAGAAGTTGGTGATACTATAGAGGCTGATGAGGCTGTCTTAGAAATCGCAACAGATAAAGTTGACAGCGAAGTACCAAGTGAGGTAGATGGTGTTTTGGTTGAAAAGCTTTTTGAAGCAGATGACGTTGTGCAAGTAGGACAGACTATCGCAATAATTGAAACTGAAGGTGGAGATGCTCCTGCTGAAACAACTTCATCAGAAACGCCGGCTAAAGAAGAGTCGTCTAAAAAAGCTGTTGAAGCTGTATCACAATCTGTAACTTCTGCAAAAGAAGCAACAACTACAGATTTTTCAGAATCTGATAAATTTTATTCTCCACTTGTTAAGAATATAGCAAAAGAAGAAGGTGTATCATTATCTGAGCTAGATGCAATATCTGGTACAGGTAAAGATGAACGTGTTACTAAAAATGACATTTTAAAATACATTGAAGATAAAAAAGCAGGTAAGACTGCTGCTCCTAAACCACAAATGCAACCTGTAGAAACATCTAAGACAGCTGCTCCAAAACCTCCTAAAGCTCCTGTAAGTGTAAATGGTGGCGATGAGATTATTGAAATGTCTCGTATGGGTAAACTAATTGCTCATCATATGGTAGACAGTGTGCAAACATCTGCGCACGTACAGTCTTTCATAGAGGTAGATGTTACAAACATCTGGAACTGGAGAAACAAAATTAAAAATGAATACCAAAAACGAGAAGGTGAAAAACTAACGTTTACACCAATCTTTATGGAAGCTGTAGCTAAGACTATAAAAGACTTCCCAATGATTAATATCTCTGTAGATGGTGATAAAATTATAAAGCGTAAAGCTATTAACCTTGGTATGGCAGCTGCATTACCAGATGGTAACCTAATTGTGCCAGTTATAAAAAATGCAGACCAGCTAAACTTGGTAGGTATGTCTAAATCTGTTAATGATTTGGCTAACCGTGCACGTATTGGAAAATTAAAACCAGACGATACACAAGGTGGTACATACACAGTAACAAATGTTGGTACATTTGGTAGTGTGTTTGGTACTCCTGTAATAAACCAACCTCAAGTTGCAATTTTAGCGCTAGGTGCTATTAGAAAAGTACCAGCTGTAATTGAAACTCCAGATGGTGACTTTATAGGAATACGTTATAAAATGTTCTTGTCGCACTCTTATGATCATCGCGTTGTAAATGGTGCATTAGGAGGACAATTTGTTCAACGTGTTAAAGATTATTTAGAAGCGTTTGATGTGAATAGAGAAATCTAATTTTCAACAACCTAATTATACAAAGCCATCAATTAATATTGATGGCTTTTTTTATTCCAATAATTGCTTTGCCAAAACCTAATTACATCTTGTAACGTAAATTAAGTATGACAAATAAATGCTTAATAATACTTGTAGTATTGTTTATTTCTAACTCACTTTTCAGTCAGAAAATAGATAACCTTTCTTCATTTAGAGATGTTGAAAATGATCATTATTTCAGATTTAATTATGATAACGATTTCTTTTCTTCTTCAGATAAAAATTACACACAAGGATATAGCTTCGAGTTAGTATTGCCAGTATTAGAGAAGAACCCTATTAATATTCTCTTCTTAAAGCCTAAAAATTACCAGTCTAAATTTGGATTAGCAATTGAACATATTGGCTTTACTCCAGATGATTATGGTAGTGAGGAAATTCAATTTGGAGATCGGCCATTTGCTGCTGCAATCTATTTAAAGAGCTTTGTTATTAATACCAACACATTATCTAAACGCAGATTAACCTCTTCATTTAATGTAGGAATAATTGGGCCAGGTGCATTTGGTAAAGAAATGCAGGTTGAAATTCATAAAGCAACTGGAAATGAAATTCCTTTAGGCTGGAAACATCAAATAAAGAATGACATCGTTTTAAATTATGAAGTAGGGTTAGAGCAGCAGCTTTATAAATACAGACAGTATTTTTCTATACAGGCACAATCTAATGCTAAACTAGGAACGTTGTTTACTAACGCATCTTTAGGTTTTAATGGCAGCTTAGGGATAATTAATTCTGCATTTTCTTCGGAAGCTAAAAAAGATAAATTTCAACTTTATTTTTATTCTCAAATTTTTGGTAGTGTAGTAGGGTATGATGCTACTTTACAAGGTGGATTAATTACAACTGATAGTCCATACACAATAGCTACTAATGATATCAAACGTTTTACAGGACAATATACATATGGTTTTGTTTTACAGACTAAAGGGTTTTATGCTGAATATACGCGCACATTAATAACAAGAGAATTTAGTAGAGGTGACCCAGCAAAATGGGGTGGATTTAAATTAGGCTTCACCTTTTAAATCCACCCCAAAGAGGCAATGCTAAATCTTTTATTTATTGCTTAAATGCATTCTCTAGAGCATCTTTACCACCAACAACTGGCAGGTTAAGAGAGGTTTTATCTAAATCAATAGTAAGTGCTGTTCCTGGTTTTGGGTGGAGCGTAAATTCTTTGTCGCTTGAAAAAATCATTAAACCAATTTGTTGTCCTTCAGGAATTATTTGATCATCTGGCTGTAATGAAAATGTTACATCATAAAACTCACCTTTTTTAAGTGCTTCGCCTTTACTTATTGACTTGTAATTTTGAGGGTCTGCCCAACCACGAGTAATAATATTGTCTGTTATTTTTGCTTTCTTGTCTTCATTCCAAGGTAAAGATACCAACCATACAGAAAGATTTGCTGCTGGTGTGTTACTAGATAACGATACTGTAATATCAGAAACACCAGATATATGTAAATCTTTAGTTAATGTTGGAGTAACATAAAGTAACCTGTGCTTACTTTCTTTTGCAGTTGCTAATTCTGCTCCAGCAATTGATGCATCATCTTGTAGAGTTTCTGTGCCTTTGTTATCTAACTTTGTGGTACTTAAAGTTCCGGCTTTAGGCGCACCTGTGTTTATATAAAGTGTAACTGGTTTTGCTTCTGGATTTGGGTAATCTTCATAAGATGTAGGGTTATCTCTTTTATCATTCTCTCTAACTATCCAAGCCTTAGCATTATCTTCTACATTGTTCTCAATCCCATGCAGATAGCGAGTAAACCATTTGTTCATCATAGAAAATGGAGGTGGACCACCATGACCATTTTGATGATAAAATATTTGTGATGGTATGCCTTGTTCTTTTGCTTGCTTGTAAATTCTGTAGCTATGTTCTGGCATAACATTCCAATCATTAAAACCGTGAGACATTAATAATGCTGCCTTCATAGGTTTCATATCATTTAGGTAATCTCTGCTTGCCCAGAACTCATTATAGTCGCCAGTTTCTCTATCCATATTGGCAGCTAAAATTTCATCTCTCATCGTTTTGTTATTATATGGTCTTTTAGCTTCATCTCCACTATGAATAAAATCATATAAAACATCTATATCTTCTCCTAAATAGCCACCAGGAGAACGTACTAAACCATTTGATCTGTAATAATGATAGTAAGATGTGTTTGGTGCAATAGGAATAATTGCTTCTAATCCTTCAACTCCTGTTGTGGCAGCGGCTAAAGGTATGGTGCCATTATAAGATGTACCTGTCATACCAACTTTTCCTGTGGACCACGTTGCTTTTACTTCTTCATTACTGTCTATTTCTGTATACCCTTTTGCACGACCATTTAGCCAATCTATTACTGCTTTTGGTGCTAAAGACTCATTGTCACCACCTAAGCTAGGAGAACCTTGAGATAAGCCTGTACCAGGAGAAGAAGAGTGTACAACTATATAACCTCTAGGTACCCAAGTATTAATATGAGATTTCGAAATCACGGGTCTTTTACCACGGCGTGTAACTTCTGGATGTACACGTTCTTTTGGTGTATCGCCTAATTCTACTTCAACACTATGAAATAAACCATCTGTGTCTGGTGCTACACCTGCAAAATAAGGGCTAGACACATATATAACAGGAAGTTTTAAGCCTTCGGTTTCTGTTTGCTTAGGTCTGGTAACAGAGACGTGCATGCGATCTGGTTTATCATCACCATCGGTATTAAACTCAGTTTCTACCCAAAGGTCGTGTGTTATCCATTCTGAAGGGTTGCTAAATGCTTTAACGGGTTGTGCTTCTCCGTTTTCAAAAATAGGAGTTGCTTTATCTTGTGCTTGTATACAACCTAGAGTTGTTACAAAAGCTACAATTAGCGATAGTAGGTTAAGTTTCATAATTTTTAGTTTATTTTAAATTTATAAAATTTTATATAATTATAGTATTGAATACCCTAAGACTATAGCAAATGTGTTGTAGTCTGATGAGAAATCATCATCACCTTTTGTAAGACTTCTACTCGTATAATATTTGGCTTCAATAGAATAATCTTTAAATTTTAATCCAGCTCCAAGCATAAAATTAGTTCCAGATTCAATATCCTTATCACTAGTGCCTTGATCAAATTGTATAGTAGAATTAATTGCAATGTCAGAAATAAATGCAGCACTCAAGAAAGTTGTTGTATTTGAAGATAAAGGAATATGATATTTTATACCTAATGGCAATTCAACAGACTTATAGTCAACAATTGCGCGAGACTCAGTTTGTACTTGAGGATTTACAAAAATTACAAAATCTTTTTCTGCGTTATAGGATTGGTAAGTTGGTTCAAAAAATATACTCCACGTTTTGGCTTTCGTTGTATACAGTTCAATTTCAGCACCCAATCTAAATGATGTTTTATTATCAAAATTTACACTTCTAGAATTTCCTATACTATTTTCAAATTCAAATGAAGAAAAGTTAATTCCTGGTTTTACAGTAACATTAAAATATAACCGCTTATCAGATGTGTTATAAGAAGTATAATCGCTACCAGATTCATTATTAAATTCTTCAAAAATTTTAAAAAAATCTCTTTGTGTGTAGTCTATGTTTTCAAAACTTGATACTGAACGATTAGAGGTGCTTAGGGAAGTGTAAAGTTGTTGCTTAAATTGATTATTTTCTTTGATTGAAGAATTTATAGTTGATTTGTACCTCTTGTAAATAAGCTGCTCAATTGGTTGGTTTTCAGTTTTGAAAAAATAACGTATAAGGTTTCCCTCTTCATATTTATATAGAGTTGCTTTCCCTTCAACTAAAACCTCTAAGAAAAGAGTTTCTTCAATAAATTTTGGAGTATTATCATAATTTAATTTCTTAATCTGGTTGCTAGATCTATCTATATCTACAGTTTGTCTCTCATATTTAAAATTATCTAAACTTGAAAACTCTTTTATAGATTTAGTAGTAATTTTTATTGGTTTACTTTCTTCAGTTAGTTTGTATTCAAAATTAATAGGAGAGCTAAACCAATCTGAAACCCTAATTAAACATGGTGTTTTATTATCAGAGTTGTTAATAATATAGCCCTTTTCAAAATCAGATTGGCTATAGCTATTATATCCAATTAGTAATATGAAGTATATAAGTATTTTTTTGTGCATAGTATATATTTAAAAGTAAAAAAGCCGCCATAGGAGTATGGCGGCTATATATATTATTGTAAATAATAAATGTTATTTATCACCTTTTTGGCCTTGCTCGAATTTTTCGAACTCGCCTTCTTTTTCAGCTCTTGGCCAAGAATTGTTAGATGTATCAACATCTGCAGTTTCTAAATCTGGATCTACAACAATGTTTGTAATCTCCTTATCACTAGCTACAGCTTTGCTTACTTCTTTATCATTCTTTCTCCAAACTTGTGCAGGATATGTTACTTTCTCTTTTGAACCATCTTCGTAAGTATACTCAACAATTAAAGGCATAGGGATTCCACCTGGCTTTTCAAATACGATGTTGTATAAATACTTAGGTTGTTTTATAGCGTTACGCTCTTCTTCAGAAAAGTTGTCCATCATGAATTCTTTAAGCGTAGGAGCATTTTCAAAAAGAGACTTACTCTTCATAGAGGCGTCATACTCTTCATCACCTTCTTCAACAACATAAATAGCATCTATTGTACTTGGATCCTGAACACCATAACGAGCTAATAATTCCTTACCTTTTTTGGTTGGTTTATCTGTAACAAAGTAAGATTTTACTTCCTTAACTCCTAGATCTACATTTTCAGTAGAGTAGAACCATCCTCTCCAGTACCAGTCTAAATCAACTGCTGATGCATCTTCCATAGTGCGGAAGAAATCTTCTGGTGTTGGGTGCTTAAACATCCAACGCTTAGAGTATGTTTTAAACGCATGGTCAAATAATTCTCTTCCCATTACTGTCTCACGTAAAATGTTAAGTGCTGTTGCAGGCTTACCATAAGCGTTGTTACCAAGTTGGTAAACATTTTCTGGGTTAGACATTATTGGTGCAATAAAGTCTTGATTACCTTTCATGTAATTTACAATCTTGCTAGGCTCTCCACGGCGTGAAGGGTACTTTTGGTTTGGAGCAATTGCATCTGGAAATTCTTCACCAAATTCTTGTTCTGCTACATATTGCATGAATGTATCTAGACCTTCGTCCATCCAACCCCATTGTCTTTCATCACTGTTAACAATCATTGGGAAGAAGTTGTGTCCTACTTCGTGTATAATTACTGAAATCATACCGTATTTTACACGGTCATTGTAAGTACCGTCTTCATTTGGTCTTCCATAATTCCAGCAAATCATAGGATACTCCATACCTTGATTTTTAGCGTGAACAGAAATTGCTTTCGGGTAAGGATAATCAAACGTGTGAGCGCTATAAGATTTTAATGTAGATGCTACTGCTTTAGTAGAAAACTCTTCCCAAAGTGGGTTACCTTCTTTAGGATACATAGATACTGCCATTACAGTACGCTCTCCCAATTTAACTGCTTGCATATCCCAGATAAATTTACGAGATGTTGCAAAACCGTAATCTCTTACGTTTTCAGCTTTAAATTTCCAAGTTTTAGTTTTTTCAGAAAAGCCTTTTTCTGCTTCTTCTGCTTCTTCTTGTGTTACTATAATAACAGGCTTGTCATAAGATGTTCTTGCCTTTTCGTAACGTTTCATCATCTCTTTAGAGAAGACTTCTTTTCTGTTTTGTAATGTTCCTGTTGCATCAAGAATATGATCTGCAGGTACAGTAATGTTTACTTCATAATCTCCAAAAGGAAGAGCAAATTCACCACTTCCCCAGAATTGGTAGTTTTGCCATCCTTCTACATCATTGTAAACAGCCATTCTTGGGAAAAACTGTGCAATAACGTAAGCATTGTTTCCATCCTTAGGGAAATGCTCGTAACCAGATCTTGCTCTGTTAATAGTATGGTCTGGAATGTTGTAGTTCCACTTAATGCTAAAGGTATAGCTATCTCCAGCTTCTAATGGCTGTCCCATATCTATTCTCATCATAGTTTGGTTAATGGTATAATTTAAAGGAGAACCATTTCTAGTTACCTTTTCTATATTAAAACCACCATCAAAACCTTCTGTCATATATTGAGATACAAAACCACCAGTTTGTGAAACAGCACCAATACCAGAACCATTAATTAATGGAGACTTAGAATCTTTAGCTCTAACATTTTGATCTAGTTGAACCCAAAGGTATTCTAAAGCGTCTGGAGAGTTGTTTGTGTATGTAATTTCTTCTTCACCAAATATCTTTTGAGTACGGTCATCTAAAGTGATGTCCATTTTGTAATCGGCAGTATTTTGGTAATATGCTTCACCTGGCGCTCCAGAACCTGTGCGGTATTGGTTAGGTGTAGAAAACTCTTGGTAAAGTTGTCTGAACGCATTGTTGTTTGTGTGCGGTTTTGTAGGTTCTTCTTGAGGTTGCTCTTCTTGGGCAAAGAGTCCCGCAGAAAATACCAAAAACAAGGCAAAAAAAGTAGTTTTGATAGTTCGCATTATATATAGTTTAATTTAAGGTTGTTAAAATTAAGGATTTATCAATCTCTGAGTATTTCTTAACGAAAGTTTAACACATCGCTTTCGCGGTCTTTCATTAGTAATAAGCTCTTTATAGTTTTATTTCTAGTTATGTGTACAACATTTTGTTGCTCTTCAAAAACATCTAGAAGGACTTCATTTTTAACTTCAATAGTATTTAGAGTTTTTACACCTACAGCTTTAAAGAAACATTTTACTAAATCGTCATCATAGGTATTACCTAGATATTCGAATAAAATTTTCTCCCCATTAATCGTAATCTGAAGTTTGTCTGTAAAGTAGCGTTCAATAAACTTATCTGCATTTCTCGTTTCTGAGTTCTTTCCGAGTTTAATAGTCTCGCTATATCTTGTTTTTAGAAGGTTTTCTAAATCGTCAATAAATACTCTGGAGATTATCTGTACAGTTTGGTCTTCCTCTATAAACTCTATATCTGTAGTACTTACATAAAACTTGTGGGCATTATTAAATGCTAAAGATGGCAGGCAAAAGAGTAAAAGGAAAATTATCTTTTTCATAATTAGTGTTTGACTGTAAAAAACGACAAAGGTTTAATCTGAAAGCAGTTTTATTTTGATCGTCTATACTAATAGACGTAGCCAACTTAAAATTGTTACGCTATAATCAACTTTTGTTTTTCTCTTCTATCCACTTGCTCATATACTTCGTACTTTGAGATTGATGGTGTTGTAAAACTTGACCTAAAAAATTTTGATTGCGATGTTCTGTTAAATTTGTTTCCAGATAATTAAGTTTTTTTTGAAATACACCTTCGAAGCTGGACTTAGAGAAACGTTCTTCAATAATTTTAAATCCGTTTTTCTGTGCAGTCCTCCACTGGTTTCTTGAGTTGTAATGTTTAACAGCTTCTTTGGCAATTACTTTTGGATCATTTGCAATCTCGCCTGCAAATGGTAACAATCCGCCTATGCCTTCTGCGCCTACAATAGTGGTTATGTTAGGCGTACCATTTTGCATGGCATTTATAAATTTTGTTTTTAAACCAGCACCATATAATAAAGGAGATAAAAGGACACGAGCATTTTTTAATACGTCTGAAGCGCTTTCTGCACGTCCCATAATTAAGAAGCCTTCTTTTTTATTGTGAAACTGTTGAACCTTTTGAGAAGTATATGCACCATATATATGTATTTGGGCTTCTGGCATCTCTTTCTTAATTATAGGCCAGACGTGCTTCTTTACAAATTTTACAGATTCAAAATTTGGAGGATGTAGTAAATTACCTAACATCACAAAACCTTCTCGGTCTTCAAAAGTTGGTAGTGTTTCCTTTTCTTCTTCTGAAACTGGATCAAGTAAAAATGGAATATAATGTAGGATAGATTCATCTATCTGAAACACTTGTTTAAGTATATTAATTTCAACCTCTGAAATCATAATACTAAGGTCACAGCGTAAAATACTTGCAATTTCTCTTTTTGCAGTTTGGTTAAGTAGATCTTGTTTTTTAAATCTTCGTTGCTCAGAGAAGGCTTGTTGTCGTCCTGCTCTTAAACAATGCAGATCTTCTGTATCTAAAATTTTAATAGCATTGGGACAGGTTTCTGAAACACGCCAGCCAAACTGTTCTTCAACCATAAACCTATCAAACAATACAATATTGGGATCAAGTTGTTTTAAAAACTCATTAAAAGAAGAATCATTCATCTTTAGTTGAGTCTCAGTGATGTTCATCTCACTTAAATCTTCGCTAAACTCTGTCTTTGCAGATGCACTACCAAAGGTAATTTCATAATTAAATGATTTAAAGAGCTTAAGGAGCTGAATCATTCTCCAGCCTGCGCCAGTGCTCTGAGGTTCGGGCCAAGTTTTGCCTATGACAAGTAGGTGTTTCATACTACAAAGAAAAACAATTAGTAACCGATAATAGAATATTACAATTTGTTTGTTAATTTTATGCGTCCTTAAAGACATAATGGTATGCCAACCCCACAAATAGATCCTAACAAATGGGTCTCAAAATATTCAGACTATCTCTATAATTACACTATTGTACGTGTTAATGATAGCGCTGTGGCTAAAGATTTAATTTCTGAAACATTCTTGGCAGCTTTAAAGGCTATGAAAAATTTTAAGGGCGAAGCTAGTGAGCGTACTTGGCTTATAGCTATTCTTAAGCGAAAAATTATAGATTATTACAGGAAAACTAACTCTAAAAAAGGGAAGGCAGAAGTACATATTAATTATAAGGATGCAGACCAAGAAGGAGATTGGTTAGAAGAGCGTGTAGCAGATCCTTTTGATACGACAGCTGAAGACGATCTTGAAAATACCGAACTAGGTTTAGCTATACATAAATGTCTAGGAAGCTTAAATGAACGCCACGCAGAAATTTTTAAAAAGAAGACCATTAAGAATTATGAGACGGAAGTCATTTGTAATGAATATAATATAACGCCGTCTAACTTGTGGGTTATCATTCACAGAGCTCGAACAGCTATGGCAGAATGTTTAGAAAAAAACTGGTATTAAAAAATTATGATTAGTATTAAAAAAATGTTTGTTAACTGCGGAAAAGCAACTCACATCTGCGATAAGAATCAATATAAGGAGGCTTCAGTTTGGGAGAAAATGCGGTTAATTTTACACCTTATGTATTGCAGAACTTGCAGAAAGTATTCCTCAAAAAATAGTAGGCTGACTAAAATTATGAAAGAGTCTAATATACAAACGTTTAATGATGCAGATAAAAATGAAATAGAGCGTTTAATACAACAAGAACTCTCAAAATAAAAATGTTGTAACCCAAGCTAAACCAAACCATATTATTGGTAAGCTTTCTACCCAAAACGAAGCATAATACTTATGCTGTTCTTTCTTACTTCCTACTATAAATAGTGCGGCTAATAAACAAATTATTAGTAGTGTTATAAGATTAGCTATCTCTAGTTTACTCTTAAAGAATTCAGCCAGAATAATAAGTGCTAATAATGCTAGCCCTAATACTTTAGTTTTTTTTATACCTATACGTTGTGGTATCGTGCCTAGTTGTGAAGCATCATATTTAACATCCCGAATTTCAAATGGTAATATTATTGCTAATACAAATATGGCATATTGTAAAGTTTGTATTATAGCTAAATGTGTAATTGTACTGTCTAAATATAAGCTTGGCAAAATACCAGCAAAACCAGCCCAAACTATTGCAATAATGAAAATTTTAAGACCTCTAATAGTTCTTAAGCTATTTGCTTTAGGAAAAACAGGTAGTGCATATAATAAAGTTAACATTCCTAAACAGCCAATACCTAATAATACTTCTCTAGGCATAATAAAAGTGAAGTACATTAGTATAACAAAACTTACAAGTGAGAAAATTTGAATTGTTCTTAACGATTCTGTCAAGCTCATATGGTGCAATTTTGCAATTCCAGCATATTTCACAAAATTATATCCGGTAACAGTTGCAAAGAATGCAAAACCTAAAAAATTGAATTGCAGTACTTCATCTAAATTCAAAAAGGTTAGAGCGCACAAAGAGCATACTGCAAGAGCAACATGAATGCTACTGTTTATATAAAAATTGAATATAGATTTCATTTCAAACTAAAGGTAAAGGAATCAAAATTAAGGAAAGTGTTTATAACCTTTTAAAATGGTTAAAAACTTAAGGCTTCAACAAGCGTTAATCCTTCATTATTACTATTAAATATTCGTAATTTTGCACTCAAATTTTATAGACCTATGAACACCAAATCATTTGCACTTCGCCATATTGGTCCTCGTGAAAGCGATCTTAAGGATATGTTAGACAAGGTAGGCGCTTCATCTTTAGATGAACTTATCTATGAAACTATTCCAGACGGTATAAGACTTAAGTCTGAATTAGACTTAGATGTCGCTATGAGCGAGTCTGAATATTTACACCATATTACAAATCTTGCTGCTAAGAATAAGGTGTTTAGCACTTACATTGGCTTAGGATACCACCAAAGTATCACGCCAGCTGTAATACAGAGAAATGTTTTAGAAAATCCGGGTTGGTATACTGCTTACACACCTTACCAAGCAGAAATTGCTCAAGGTAGGTTAGAGGCATTGCTTAACTTCCAAACTATGGTTACAGACCTAACAGGTATGGAGCTAGCTAATGCATCTTTGTTAGACGAGTCTACAGCTGCTGCAGAAGCAATGGGTTTACTTTTTGCAGTTAGAGAACGAGAGCAAAAGAAAAACAATGTATCTAAATTCTTTGTTTCAGAAGAGGTATTGCCACAAACTATTTCTTTGCTTAAAACAAGAGCTATTCCTTTAGATATTGAGTTAGTTATAGGAAACCAC
This sequence comes from Croceibacter atlanticus HTCC2559, assembly GCF_000196315.1. Lineage (NCBI taxonomy): Bacteria > Pseudomonadati > Bacteroidota > Flavobacteriia > Flavobacteriales > Flavobacteriaceae > Croceibacter > Croceibacter atlanticus. Next base: position 1,699,424 of record NC_014230.1, read on the forward strand.
GAAGAGTTCAATTTCTCAAAAGATTTCTTTGGAGCATTGCTACAATATCCAGGAAAATCTGGTCAAGTTTATGATTATGCAGGCTTTGTTGAACAAGCCAAAAGTGCAGATATTAAAGTTGCTGTTGCTGCAGATATTTTAAGCCTAGTAAATTTACGTGCTCCAGGTGAGTTTGGGGTAGATGTAGTTGTAGGTACAACACAACGCTTTGGTATACCTTTAGGTTATGGAGGACCACACGCTGCTTATTTTGCAACAAAAGAAGCGTATAAGAGAAACATTCCTGGAAGAATTATAGGTGTAACTAAAGATACAGATGGTGGTCGTGCATTACGTATGGCATTACAAACCAGAGAACAACATATAAAACGCGATAAAGCAACATCTAATATTTGTACAGCTCAAGTGCTTTTAGCTGTTATGGCAGGAATGTATGCTGTTTATCATGGTCCTAAGGGATTACAATTTATTGCAGATGATGTTTCTAATAAAACTGCTACATTGGTAGATAGTTTAGAGAAATTAGGTTATTACCAAACCAACTCGTCTTACTTTGATACCATTCAAGTAAAGGCAGATGCATCTAAAGTTAAAAATAATGCAGAAGCACATGGCGTTAATTTTTATTATCCAGATGCAGAAACAGTATCAATCTCTTTAAATGAAGCTACCAATTTAGATGATTTAAACTGCATCATAAGAATATTTGCAGAGGTTAATGCTAAAGATGTTGTTAAGGTTGAAGCTTTATTAGATAATACATCTTTATCTAATACTGTAAAACGAGATACACCATTTTTAGAAAATGATGTGTTTAACAGCTATCATTCTGAAACAGAGTTAATGCGTTATATTAAGAAGTTAGAACGCAAAGATTTATCTCTTAATCACTCTATGATTGCATTAGGATCTTGTACGATGAAACTTAATGCAGCAGCAGAAATGCTACCTTTAAGTTACCCACAATGGGGTAATATTCATCCATTTGTACCTATAAATCAGGCAGAAGGTTATCAAGAAGTTTTAAAGAAATTAGAAGATCAATTAACAGAAATTACTGGTTTTGCTGCTACGTCTTTACAACCAAACTCTGGTGCACAAGGTGAGTTTGCAGGGTTAATGGTAATTAGAGCATATCACGAATCTCGTGGTGACTCAACCAGAAATATTTGTTTAATTCCTTCATCTGCACACGGTACTAATCCTGCAAGTGCAGTAATGGCTGGTATGAAAGTAGTTGTTACTAAAGCCAATGATAAAGGGAATATAGATGTTGAGGATTTAAGAGAAAAAGCAGAGAAACATAAGGATAACCTTGCAGCTTTAATGGTAACATATCCTTCTACGCATGGTGTTTATGAATCTGCCATTAAGGAGATTACATCAATCATTCATAATAATGGTGGTCAAGTGTATATGGATGGTGCAAATATGAATGCTCAAGTAGGATTAACAAGTCCTGGAAATATTGGAGCAGATGTATGCCACCTTAATTTACATAAAACCTTTGCCATACCTCATGGTGGTGGTGGTCCTGGCGTAGGTCCTATTTGTGTTGCTTCACAGTTAGCTCCTTTTTTACCAGGTAATCCTGTTATAAAATCAGGTGGAGAACAAGCTATAACAGCAATTTCTGCAGCACCTTTTGGTTCTTCATTAGCTTGCTTAATTAGTTATGCCTACATTACAATGTTAGGTCCTAAGGGCTTAAGAAGTGCTACAGAGCATGCTATTTTAAATGCAAACTATATAAAGCAACGTTTAAAAGGACATTACGAAACTCTCTATTCTGGAGAACGCGGTAGAGCAGCTCACGAGATGATTATAGACTGCCGTCCTTTTAAAGCTAATGGTATTGAAGTTGTAGATATTGCAAAGCGTTTAATGGATTACGGATTTCACGCACCAACTGTCTCATTTCCAGTTGCTGGAACTATGATGATTGAACCTACGGAAAGCGAAAGTAAAGAAGAGCTTGATCGTTTTTGTGATGCTATGATTTCTATTAAAAATGAAATAGATGCATCTAGCAAAGATGATGAGCAAAACCTACTTAAAAATGCACCACACACATTGCAAATGCTTACAGCAGATGTTTGGGAAATGCCTTATACAAGACAACAAGCAGCATTTCCATTAGAGTACATTTCAGATAATAAATTTTGGCCAACAGTACGTCGTGTAGATGATGCTTATGGAGATAGAAACTTAATTTGTACTTGTGAGCCTATTGAAAGTTATATGGAGTAACAATTTATACCCTTTAATGATTTCTAAATTCTCATTTTAAGGGTATTAAATTAAAGATTATCTATTTTTTAGTAATCTATTTGATTATTCTGTAAATCATTATGTAAAAAGCGCATTTATATGCGCTTTTTCTTTTTATTATATACTTTTATCAAAAAAAGACCCTTAATGCATACTAAGATTACCGGTACAGGCTGTTATATCCCTAAAGTTATACAGACAAATAATGATTTTCTAGATCATAAGTTCCATAATTCAGACGGTTCAGAAATTGTAGGCGATAGTAAAATTGTAATAGATAAATTTGTTGCAATTACAGGTATTGAAGAACGCCGTTATGTTGAAGAAAATAAGGTAACCTCTCAAATTGCTTATGAAGCTGCAAAACAAGCTATAAAAGCATCAGGAATAGATGCTGAAACTTTAGATTATATTATAGTAGCTCATAATTATGGAGATATTAAACACGGTACTATACAAAGTGATACTGTACCTAGTTTAGCATCTAGAGTTAAACATCTTTTAAAAATTGAAAACCCATACTGCGTAGCTTATGACATGATGTTTGGATGTCCTGGTTGGATAGAAAGTATTATACAAGCTCATGCATTTATAAAATCTTCAATGGCTAAAAAGTGTTTGGTTATTGGAGCAGAAACATTGTCTAGAGTGGTAGATCCTCATGATAGGGATAGTATGATTTATAGCGATGGTGCTGGTGCTTGTATTGTAGAGGCTTCAGAAGAAGATGATAAAGGTATAATAGCTCATAAGTCTGCTTCTTTTACTTATGATGAGGTTAAATACTTATTTTTTGGAGGTACGTATGATTCTGAGTCACCTTCAAAAACACAATATATAAAAATGTATGGGCGCAAGATTTACAATTTTGCTTTAACCCATGTTCCAGATGCAATGAAAGCATGTTTGGATGAAAGTGGTTATAACATACAAGACATAAAAAAAATCCTTATTCATCAAGCTAACGAAAAGATGGATGAGGCTATTGTCGAGCGTTTTTATAAGCTATACAACCAAGAGATGCCTAAAGATGTAATGCCAATGACAATACATAAATTAGGAAATAGCTCTGTAGCAACCGTACCTACATTATTAGATATGATTTTAAACGATAAAGTTGAAGGTCATCAAATAAATGAAGGAGATGTCGTTATATTTGCAAGCGTTGGCGCAGGAATGAATATAAATGCCATAGTTTACAAATTCTAAAAATCACGTACTTATGTACGAAGGAAACTTTCCCTCAAAACGATATAAAGAAACACTTCAATTTTTATCAAAAGTTATCTCTAAAGATGATAAGATTTTAGATTTGGGTGTCTCAAATCCTTTTTCAAAAATTTTAATTGAAGAAGGCTATGCTGTTGCAAATACTACTGGTGAAGATTTAGATATAGATACATCAGCTGTTAAAACAGATGCTGTAAACGTGGTTACTGCTTTTGAAATATTTGAACATTTGGTATCTCCATTTAATGTAATTAAAGATATAAATGCAGATAAATTGGTTGCTAGTATTCCATTAAGATTATGGTTTTCCCCAGCATATAGAAGTAAAACAGACACTTGGGATAGGCATTATCATGAATTTGAAGACTGGCAGTTTGATTGGCTTTTAGAAAAAGCAGGTTGGACTATTAAAGAACGCCACAAATGGACAAACCCTGTAAAAAAAATTGGGTTAAGACCGTTGTTGAGACTTTTTACACCGCGTTACTATATTGTTTATGCAGAGCGTGAATAGTAGGTACTTCTATTAACAAGTTAAAGCCACTTATATAATTACATTTGTGCTGTGCAAGAATTAAACTTTCATATTGTAATACCAGCTCATAATGAAGCACAGTTTTTAGGAGAAACTCTTTCTTCTTTAGTTTCACAAACTCATAAGCCAAAGCAATTAGTTATTGTAAATGATAACTCTACAGACCAAACGTTGTCTATAGCTGAAACATTTTCTAAAGATTATTCATTTATAACTGTTGTTTCTCGAAAATCTTCAGCAGAACATTTACCAGGAAGTAAGGTTATTTCTGCCTTTAATGTAGGTTTAAAGTTGGTGCCAAATGATGCAGACATAATCTGTAAATTTGATGCAGACTTAATTTTTCCTTCAACATATCTTGAAACTCTAAATAATTTATTTATTTCAGATACTCGTATTGGTATGGCTAGCGGAAACCTATACGTTAAAGAAGTCGATAGTTGGGTATATGAAGCTATTGCAGATAAAAATCATATAAGAGGCCCGATTAAGGCTTATAGAAAAAATTGCTTTAAAGATATTGGTGGTTTAAAAACATCAATAGGTTGGGATACTGTAGATGTACTATTAGCAAAATATCATAATTGGAAAACAATAACAGATACTTCCTTAAAAGTAAAACACCTTAAACCAACAGGTGCTACATACTCAAATAAAGGTTACGAAAAGCAAGGTGAAGCCATGTATAAAATGGACTACGGCTTTGTAATTACGTGTATAGCATCTTTAAAAATAGCTATTAAAAGATCTAAACTTTCAGTTTTCGTTGAATACCTAAAAGGCTATTTTAATGCTAAAAATAAAAAACTACCTAAGTTAGTTACGCAAGCAGAAGGTAAGTTTATTAGAGCATACAGATGGCAAGGTATAAAACAGAAATTATTTTGATTGCTTTATAACTTCTCCTAAAACATCACCTGAGTTTCCGTTAGGAAAGGAGATCCCTAAAAAAGCTGATATTGTTGGTGCTATATCTATAATTTCTGTTCTCTTATAACTTTCGCCTCTGTTAATGCCCTTTCCGTAAAAAATTAGAGGAACATGAGTATCGTACTGTAAACCACTTCCGTGAGTTGAACCTGTTTCGGGATATGTTATGTAAGATGGTTCTAATACAAAAACCACATCGCCACTTCGTTTTTGATGATATCCTTGTTGTATAAGATGAGCAATGCCTTCTGTGTAATCTGTGCTTTCTAATTGTTGTCTTGTAAAGACTTTATTAATATGTTCTTGCTGTAATAAAAATTGCTTGATCTGCTTTTGAAGTGCTTCTGTAGAAATATTATTAGAAATTAAAGCCTCATAATTAAAGAAGATTTGATAGTTAGATATGTCTTTAATAAGATCTGTAATTGCATATTCACTTGCCAAATACTTTTTTAAAGTTTCAGAAAATTCTCTGCTATTAAAATAGCCGGATGGAATCTTTACAGAAGAAAGGTATGCAGGTACGTGTACAGCACCATGGTCTGAAGTTAAAAAGACCGTGTAATTTCCTTTTCCAACTTTACTATCTAAAGTATTTAGTAAACGCTCAATATCTTTATCTAACCTTAAATACGTGTCTTCTACTTCTACAGAATTTACTCCAAAATTATGTCCTACATAATCTGTGCTTGAATAACTTACTGTAAGAACATCTGTAGTAGTATCTTTTCCTAGTTGCTCACCATCTAATGCAGCAATTGCAAAATCTGTGGTTAAAGAATTTCCGTACGGTATAGCTTTAAGAATGCTGTAACTATCTGTTTCTTTGTTAATAGTGTAAGGGAAGCTAGTTGTTTTATTGTTTCCAAGGCTACCTTCAAAAGTGTTTAGGTCTTTGCCACTTGCGGTATAGCTTGATATGTCATAAAGAGTGTTCCAAACTTTAAAATAGCTATCTACTTTTCCAGAGCTGTTAAACTGCTCTACCCAGTTTGGTAATGCACTCATGTAGTATGAACTTGTAATCCATCGGCCAGTGTTACCTCCTTCAAACCAATACGCACCATCTGCTGTATGACCTGCAGGTAAAATTGCACCTCTATCTTTTAGAGAAATACCTATAGTTTTACCGCGCATTTGGGTATGCAGTTTATTCTGGTCTGCCCAAGTTGTGGTTTGTAACCTATGTGGAGACATTTGTCCTGCAGTTGTTGTAGAACCTACAGTGGTTTGAGAATCATCTTGTACACAGTAAACTTCTGTACTTTCAAACTTATCATACCAATTGTTTGAAATAATACCGTGGTTTTGTGGTGTTGTACCTGTATAAACAGATGCGTGACCAGGACCAGTGTAAGTAGGTACGTAATTAAAATGATTGTTTTTAAAATTGTAGCCTTCAGTAATAAGGCGTTTAAAACCACCATCTCCATATCTGTCACTAAATCTCGTGAGGTAATCATAGCGCATTTGGTCTACAACAATACCAACTACTAATTTTGGAGATGCAGATATTTGTGTGTTTTTAATTTCATTGTTTTCTGTCGTTTCGCTAGTTGATTTGGGAGCTGTGCAGGCTAAAACTAAAAACGAAATTATGAGAATTAAGACTTGGCGCATGATTTTAATTTTGAGTTCAAAAATAACATATTAAAAGAGCATTGGTTTTAATTCTTCGTTAAATACTTTGGTAAGAAAAATTGATACTTTAGATTTACATAAAAATCTACACGATTGCTGTATTTACATTCTATAGGAGAATATTTCTTAATGATTAAAGGTGTGTTTGGGCGTATGACCAAACAATCTGTATTAAGAGGACTTATACTTAAAGAGATAGATGATTTAATCATGAGCTCCTTAGGTATTGTTACGTTTATATCATTTTTTATTGGTGCAGTAGTGTCTATACAGACGGCTTTAAATTTAAACAATCCATTAATACCAAAAGAACTTATTGGGTTTGCAGCACGACAATCTATAATCCTTGAGTTTGCACCTACATTTATATCTGTTATTATGGCAGGTAAAGTAGGTTCATACATAACGTCAAGTATTGGTACTATGCGTGTTACCGAGCAAATAGATGCTTTAGAGGTTATGGGAATAAATTCCCTCAACTATTTAGTATTACCCAAGATTGTTGCAATGATGATTTATCCCTTCCTTATAGGTATAGCAATGTTTATAGGGATTTTAGGAGCATATATGGCTGGTGTTTATGGAGGATTCTTAGGGTCTAGTGAGTTTTTATCTGGCTTGCAAGACGACTTTATTTCGTTTCACCTTGTATATGCCTTTCTTAAAACTTTCTTGTTTGCATTTATTTTAGCAACAGTTCCAGCATATCACGGTTACTATATGAAAGGTGGAGCATTAGAAGTAGGACAAGCAAGTACGCAATCATTCGTGTGGACTTCTGTAGTTATTATAATTACAAACTATGTATTAACCCAAGTACTTTTAAGCTAATGATTGAAGTTAAAAATCTACATAAAAGTTTTGGTGAAGAAGAAATTTTAAAAGGTCTCAATACCAAATTTGAGAAAGGAAAAACCAATTTAATAATTGGCCAATCTGGATCTGGTAAGACGGTGTTTTTAAAATGTCTATTAGGCTTATTTAAACCTACAAAAGGTAATATTATTTACGATGGGCAAGCCTATTCTGAATTTTCTGATGAAAAGCAACGAGAGCTTAGAAAGAAAATTGGAATGGTTTTTCAGGGTAGTGCGCTGTTTGATAGTATGACGGTGAGAGAAAATGTAGACTTTCCATTACGTATGTTTACCAAGGAAAAGCGCAATGTACGTTATGAAAAAGTAGATAAGGTATTAGAAAGGGTTAATTTAGATGGTGCAGAAAATAAATATCCATCAGAAATTAGTGGTGGTATGCAAAAACGTGTGGCTATTGCAAGAGCAATTGTAAACAACCCAAAATATTTGTTTTGTGATGAGCCTAACTCAGGCTTAGATCCTAAAACTGCAATTGTAATTGATAACCTTATTCAAGAAATAACTCGTGAGTATGATATTACAACAGTAATTAATACACACGACATGAATTCTGTTCTGGAAATTGGAGAAAATATCGTTTTTCTAAAAAAAGGAAACTTAGTGTGGCAAGGTAATAAAGATGAAATCTTTAAAACAGAAAACGATGATGTTACAGATTTTGTATACTCTTCAGACTTGTTTAAAAAAGTAAGAGAAGCACAGCTAAAAGGGTTGTAATTAACTTTTATTTGCTAATTGACCACAGGCAGCATCAATATCTTTCCCTCTAGAACGTCTTACAGTTACAGTAATATTGTTTCTTTCTAAAGCATTTACATAAGCATTAATTGCTGCATCTGGTGCTTGCTGAAATTCACCATCATCAATAGGGTTGTACTCGATTAAGTTAACCTTACTTGGTACATATTTGCAAAATTTCACTAATGCATCAATGTCTTCAGTTCTATCATTAATATCTTTCCATACTACGTATTCATAAGTGATCTGTTTGCCAGTTTTTGCATACCAGTATTCTAAAGATTCTCTTAAGTCTTTTAATGGGAAATGCTCGTTAAAAGGCATAATCTTAGTCCTCACTTCATCTATTGCAGAGTGTAAAGATACCGCAAGGTTAAACTTCACCTCTTCATCTGCCATTTTCTTTATGATTTTAGGAACACCAGATGTGGAAACTGTAATACGACGTGGAGACATTCCTAAACCATCTTCAGAAGTTATTTTTTCTATAGATTTAAGAACGTTATTATAATTCATAAGTGGTTCTCCCATACCCATAAATACAATATTAGATAAAGGTCTGTCGTGATACAGTCTACTTTCTCTATCTATGGCAACAACTTGATCATATATTTCATCTGGATTTAGGTTACGCATACGTTTTAGCCTAGATGTAGCACAAAACTTACAGTCTAAACTACAACCAACTTGAGAAGACACGCAAGCTGTGGTTCTGCTAGCCGTAGGAATAAGAACAGACTCAACCGTTAATCCATCATGTAGTTTTACTGCATTTTTTATAGTGCCATCACTACTGCGTTGCATTTGATCAACTAGAATATGGTTTATAACAAAATTTGCTTCAAGCATATCTCTAGTTTCTTTAGAGATATTTGTCATTTCCTCAAAGGTATGGGCACCTTTGTTCCAAAGCCATTCATAAACTTGATTGCCTCTAAATGCTTTATCACCTTCAGAAACAAAAAAATCTCTTAGTTGCTCTTTACTTAATGCGCGTATGTCTTTCTTGCTATTTTTCACAATGCAAATTTAAAGAATCTAAAGTTGTTGTAAGTAAAAGTTTTACTTTCTTGAAATTGAAAAAGCCTTGCTATTGCAAGGCTTTTAAATAAACTAACCAAATAGTTAATTATATGATAAGCATTGCATCTCCGTAAGTGTAGAAATTGTATTTCTCCTTTACAGCTTCTGCATAAGCTCTTTGTGTAAATTCATGTCCTGCAAACGCAGCTGTCATCATTAATAATGTAGACTTAGGCGTGTGAAAGTTTGTAACCATACAGTTAGCGATGCTAAAATCGTATGGAGGGAAAATGAACTTATTTGTCCATCCACCAAACTCATTTAATGTACCACTAGAAGACACAGCACTCTCTAACGTTCTCATAACAGTAGTTCCTACTGCACAAATACGACGTTTTTCAGAAATTGCTTTATTAACTACTTCTGTAGCTGGTTTTGCAATATATGCCTCTTCGCTATCCATTTTGTGTTTAGATAAATCTTCTACCTCTACTGGGTTAAATGTACCAAGACCAACGTGTAGTGTTACTTCTGCAAAATTAATTCCTTTAATTTCTAAGCGCTTTAATAGGTGCTTAGAGAAGTGAAGACCTGCAGTTGGCGCTGCAACAGCACCTTCTTCTTTAGCAAAGATAGTTTGGTAACGCTCAGCATCATCTGGCTCAACTTCACGCTTAATATATTTAGGAAGTGGAGTCTCACCTAAATCTTTTAATTTTTTACGAAACTCTTCGTAAGATCCGTCATAAAGGAAACGTAAAGTACGTCCTCTAGAGGTTGTATTGTCTATAACTTCTGCAACTAGGCTTTCATCATCCCCAAAATAAAGCTTGTTACCTATTCTAATTTTTCTTGCAGGATCTACAAGTACATCCCATAAACGAGTTTCTGGATTAAGTTCTCTTAATAGGAAAACCTCAATACGCGCACCAGTTTTTTCTTTATTTCCGTACAAACGTGCAGGAAAAACCTTTGTGTTGTTTAATACTAAAACATCATCTGGTTCAAAATAATCAATAAGATCTTTAAACTGTTTGTGCTCAATGGTTTGTTCCTTACGGTTTAAAACCATTAAACGAGCCTCGTCGCGATTTTCTGCTGGACGGTCTGCCAATAGGTTTTCTGGTAAGTCAAAGCCAAAGTTTGAAAGTTTCATTCCCATATAACGTAATTTTCTTTGTGTTAAAATTAAAAGAGCTTTTGAATAAGAGTTAACCTTCTATTTCTCAGGCTCATTTTTTGAAGGTGCAAATATACAACCTCGGCATAGGCCTTGTCAAGTAAATTGACATAAAATATTGAAATAGATTTTTTTAATGCCCTTTTTCTGCATTAAAAGTTGTAATGCCTACACTATTCATGTCTTCCCAAAACGTTGGATAGGATTTAGAGACTACACCAGCATCATTTATTGTAAGGTCTGTTTTTAGGGCTAATGGCGCAAATGCCATGGCCATTCTGTGATCGTTGTAGGTGTCTATTTCTGCATTCCTGTTAACCGATGGTGTGGCTTTAAGCTCCAAAGTATCATTAGTAATTATTGTAATGCCTCCCAATTTATAAAGCTCTGTTTTAAGAGCTGTTAGCCGGTCTGTCTCTTTAATTTTTAAAGTATGTAAACCCGTAAGTTTACAAGATATTCCTAGGCCTAAGCAAGTAACAGCAATGGTTTGTGCTATATCTGGCGTGTTGCTAAGGTCAAACTCTACATGCTTTTGAAGTTTATGAGAGGTTTTCTTTAATAGTAATGTGTTGTCTGAAAACAATGTTTCAACTCCAAAAGCTGTGTAAATTTCTTTTAAAGCAGAATCTCCTTGTAGACTTTCTTGCCTGTAACTCGTTAATGAAATTTCAGCATTTTTTGATAGAGCTACCAAACTATAGTAATATGAAGCCGAAGACCAGTCTGACTCTACAACAACAATTTGGTCTGCGATTGATTGGCAAGGTGGTATTGTAATGCTGTTATTTTTAAAGGTGCCGCGTATTCCAACTCTATTAAGTAAGCTTAATGTCATATTAATATATGGCACAGAAGTAACTCTACCTTTTAATTGAATGTCTAAACCGCTATTTAATGATGCTGCAACTAACATAAGCGCAGAAATATATTGGCTACTTACATTAGCATTTAAGGATACTGAGGTTTTTTCTGGTGTTATTCCCTTTATTAATAATGGCGGGAAACCATCATTGGTTTTGTAAGTTATTTGAGCACCAAGTTTTTTTAAAGCATCAACAAGGATAGACATTGGTCTTTCCTTCATACGTTTACTACCAGTAAGTGTAACATCTGTGTTTGCTTTTAGTGCGTAGTAAGCAGTTAAAAAGCGCATAGCTGTTCCTGCATGGTGTATATCTACTATACCTTGATTTTGTTGTAATGCTTTTTGAAGCACTTTTGTATCATCACTATTAGATACGTTGGTAATAGTAAGGTTAGGGTATAAGGCTTGTAAAATGAGCAGTCTGTTAGATTCACTTTTAGAACCTGTTACTGCTATTGATGCATTTTTAAGTCCAGAAGATGATAATTTTAAATTCATCTTTGCTGTTCTTTTAATTTTTTACTGAATTGAAAATAAGCTATTATCATCCCATATAGTAAACCAGACAAGACATTTGCTATAAGAAACCTTAAGGGTTCTTCTGTAGCTTTTGTAATTAAAGCCGTAAAGCTAAACCCATCAAAAGCTGCCATAATAAGATTGTAAACCACTATAAATGCTACAGATAATCCTAATACAGATTTCCAATAAGATTTTAAGGTTATAATTTTTTTAAATGTAGACACTATTTTAATTTTTCATTGTTATGATGGCGGTCGTGATCTCTCTTAGTTTTAATATCTAATTTCTTATTAAAACTTTCCTCTAGGTTTACACCAGTTTGGTTGGCAAGACAAAGTACAACAAACATTACATCTGCCAGTTCTTCGCCAAGATCTTTACCTTTATCGCTTTCTTTTTCACTTTGCTCTCCATAACGTCTTGCAATAATACGTGCAACCTCACCAACTTCTTCGGTAAGCTGTGCCATATTTGTAAGCTCGTTAAAATAACGAACACCATGAGCTTTTATCCAGTCGTCAACAGCTTTTTGAGCATTTTCAATATTCATAATTATAGTAAGGCTTTAAGTTTCTCTACTAATAAAAACACATCTTCGTAAGAATTATAAAGTGGAGCAGGAGCTACTCTAATTACATCTGGTTCTCTCCAGTCACTAATAACACCAGATTCTGTAAGTTTGGTATGAAGAGATTTGTCTGCATGCTTTACCTGTATAGATAATTGACATCCACGTTCTTCAGGGTTTGTAGGTGTTATAATTCTAATTCTTTCAGTGTCTATCTCTTTTAATAAAAACTCTAGGTAATTAGTGATTTTTACAGATTTTTCTCTAATAGTGTCAAAACCTGCTTCTTCAAATACAGATAATGATGCTCTTATAGCTGCCATAGATAAGATTGGAGGATTGCTTAATTGCCAACCTTCGGCTCCTGGAATAGGATCAAATCCTTTACGCATATTAAAACGGGTGTCTTTATTATGTCCCCACCAACCTGCAAATCTATTTAAAGAATTATTAGTTGCATGGCGTTCGTGTACAAAGCAACCTGCTAAACTACCAGGTCCAGAATTAAGGTATTTATACGTACACCAAACTGCAAAATCTGCTCCTGTATCGTGTAAATTAGGTTGAATATTTCCTGCGCCGTGAGCCAAATCAAAACCTACCATACAATTATGACTATGACCTAATTGTGTAATTTTCTTTAACGGAAAAGATTGACCTGTATAATAATTGGTGCTTCCAATCATAAGGAGAGCAATACTATCTCCTTGCTCATTCATAATGTTTTCTAAATCTTCAAAACGGCAAAGTTCTTCGCCTTCTCTTGGAGACCAAAGTATTAAGCCTTCATCTGGATCTATACCATGAAATTTTAATTGACTTTCGACAGCGTACTTATCACTAGGAAAAGCATCACTTTCAATAACAATTTTAAATTTTGTTTTGTTTGGTTTATAAAAAGACACCATCATTAAATGAAGGTTTGCCGTAAGCGTATTCATAACGACAACTTCGCTTGGCTTGGCGCCAACGATTTTGGCCATTGGCTTTGATAAAAACTCGTGATATGGCATCCAAGGATGTTTGGCGTCTGTATGACCTTCAACACCTAAATTTGCCCAATCTTTGAGCTCTAAATCTATAAATTCAGATACTTTTTTAGGCTGTAGTCCTAAGCTGTTTCCACAGAAATAGAGTAGTGTTTTGCCATCTTCCTGTTCTGGAAGATGAAATTTTGTTCTGAAATCTTTTAATGGGTCTGCTTGGTCTTGAGCTCTTGCGTATGCTAAACTATTTTCCATTATTCTGTTTTAACCGATATGTCTGAAAAGAAAAGTTTAAAATCTCCTGAAGGGTCTTTGTGCATTTCTGCGAATTTTAAGCCTTCAAACGTTTTGTAGTCTTCCCAACTTGTTACCATACTAGCTTCTTCTGCATTACCTTTTCTATATACCCATTCACGTGGCATAAATTCTGAATCATAATAAATGTCATAAGCATCTCCTGGCGTGTAACCTAAACTATCATTATAGGTAATGGTTACCATGTTTAACGTGTCTTTAGACATAGGTGCAATTTCATTTTTCTTTTCGGTAATGGTTGTGCCTTCATCCCAAACTAAATTATATGGAGCGTGTAACCAATATTTATCATTAATAAATGCTTGGTCTGCTTTTGTTGAAATGCTATCTAAGGAGGAACGGTTATACGCTACAGTATCTTCAGCTGTCATCATAGTAACATCATCTGTCTTAGGATTCCATTGCCAAGATCTAGAAAAAATATTACCACCACGATCTACATTAAAAGTAAATTTTAATTCTGAAACTTTATCCCAATGTTCTAAACCACTTGCGTAGGCTATAGCTTCTGCAGTTGTTAAATTCTCTTTGTTAATAGCTTCTTCTGTGTTTTCTGTTGCTAATGCATCTGCCTTAGTAGCTTTTAGCTCTTCTTTATTTTTGCAACCAATTAAAGTTACAGTTGCAATTATTATAAGTAATGTGTGTTTCATTTTAATTTTTAAAGTTTGTGTAAAAGTACAAAATCTAAAGTCTGTTTTAGAACCCTTATATTTTGGTATTTGTTTGAGCGCAAAAAAAAACGGCAACTTAAAAAGTATGCCGTTTTAAACTATTGTAATTACGTTTATAAACATAATAGATATAGTGTTTTAGGATTTTATTATATAAGGACGCTCTGCCTCACAGTAAAAATCATGTTGAGAAAATTGATCACAATTGCTGTTAGAAATTGTAAACGAGTTTACTTTTTTTATTGGTCTTTTAAATAAATCAACCAGCCGGAGAATTGAAATTCGATTTTTCATAGTCTTAGTTTTTTTCTTTAAAAATACGAAGTTATATTTTGTTGATTGTTAATAGAATGTGTATTTAAACTTAAATATTTCTAAAAGTTTTAAAAGTGTTCTTTCATTTTATTCTTTTACTAAAGAACACTTGGTAAATCTGCGATGTAACCATTAAATGTGTGCTTTCTAGTGGTGTAATAAACGTCTCTTAAAGCATCATCTTTTGAAATCTGTTTGTGGAGTTTAGGATACCTTGATTCTAAGAGTGAAATGAACTCAGAAAAATCATCACTTTTATTAACTGCTTGTCTTAAAGATTTCACATAAGTCCGTTCATTAATCTTAAACGAGATTGTATTAGTTTTAAAAACAAGATTTTGAGACGCATCTGTGCTTTTCAATATATCCTTAAAACTTGTATTATTTAAAGATGAAATAGTTTTATTGAATTTAGAAAAATCATCTACATAAACTTGGGTTGTTTTATTACTTAAGATAACTTCATCTAGTTGTTCTTGGCTATAAGAAGTTGTTGAACTTCCTAGAGTAACAACTGTTAGTGCTATTAATACTATTATAGTTTTCATAGTGTTTATTATTTAATGAATCTTTTTAATTACACTACAAAGATCGGTAGTATGTATAGGCTATACCATAGTAAAAGCTCCTTAGGTAATGTCAATACTTCCCAAAATTAAACCTGTGCTTCAACTTTATCTTTAAATGTGGTAGGAGATTCTCCAGTGTGTTTTTTAAAAAGTCTTGAAAAGTGAGAAGGATCATCAAACCCTAAGCTAAATGCAATTTCTTTTGAAGAGATTTCAGAATAATACAATTGTCGCTTTGCTTCTAGAATAATCCTATCGTGAATAATATTTAAGGGACTTTTATTATATGCAGCAAAAGAGTTAGAAAGCGTTTTGGCAGATTTATTCATCATTTCTGCATAGGCGCTTACTTGATGCTCTTCTTTGTAATGCTGCTCAACCAACCTATTAAATTCTCGGAGCAAGTCCATTTTACTCGTCTTAGCGATATCATCTGGGTGCTCTGCTTTTATGAGTTGGGTTGTTTTAATAATAAAACGTTTCATTAGTACTCTAAGCATTTCAGCTTGTATAGTATCTTTTGTAGCAATTTCGTCTACTAAAATTTGATGTAGAGTTTCAAATTTTTCCTTTTCTGAGTCTTTTAGGACAACACTTGGAATTACTTGGTTTCCAAAAAATAAAATACCTGTACAGCTCACTTCCTTATCGTGTTCCCAAATACAATAAAACTCTTTATTGAATTGATATACTGTAGCAGCATTTTCTTCTTCTAATTTAAAATATTGAAGCGGTGTTAATGCAGTAATGCTATGTGGTTGCAGAACTTTATTTACGCTGTCTACCTTAACTGTAATGGCATCTTTTCCTGTCCATATAAACGTATAATACCCTAATTGATTGGAAGTGTTAAAGTTGTTGAGAACTTCTATATCTCCAATTGTGAGAATGGCATTTGTAGATGATTCTTTAAACTGTTTAATCATAAAAAGGTTGTCGAAATATCCCAATACTTCTTACAACCTTTTTAGTTTGCTTTTAAAAATATTCTATTAATTACTAATAGAAATAGGTGCTTTTGAAAGCTTTACATACTTACCATGTTTAGCGTTAGGGTTAGCAAGCATATTTATGTCTTTGTCTTTTGCTACAATCTCTAATGCTTCTTTAGGTGTAATTTCCTTTTCTTCTAAGTAAAACGTAGCACCAGCTTTAGACATGTTTTTAATAATCTCTGTTGGTGTTGACGTTGGTGGTGTAGGAGGTAAAGGTGGTATAGGTGGCATCTCATCGGCTTCTGAGACATCATAAACCTCTACAACCTTATTGTCTTTGTAACGCTTAGTTATATATTCTTTACGGTCTTCAAGTTTTTTACTACGTTTTTCTATAGCTTCAGCTCTTTTTACCATAGCTTTTTCATAAGCTTCACGTTGTTTTTCAGACTTTTCTTTTAGTAATTCTGCTCTTTTCTTCTCGTGATCTTCAACCTTAGCCTCAAATTTTTTCAACCTTTTTTCAGACTTTTTTAAGTGCTTTTCCTCCTTAGAAAGCTTTTGGCGTTCCTCGTGTAATTTTTCTAAGGCTTTTATACGTTCTTCAGTCATTTCTGGATCTAGAGGTGTTCCTTCTTTATCTACTTCACCCGCAAAACGATTAAAATATCTTATGCTTTCACCATCTTTTACAAAATAGTGCTCCTTACCATTAATTTCTACCTGACCAGAAGTTTGTGTTGGGCTTAATGGTGGCGGTGGCGGTGGTGGTACAAGTTCTTTAGTTGCTTGCTTAGGTGGTGCTGGTGGCGGTGGCGGTGGCGGTAAAATGAAACTCTTCTTTGGGTTTGCCTTACCAAGACGCGAAGCTTTAAATGCAAGCTCAATGTTTGCAATACCATTTTTAGGCACGTTCTTAAAGCTCACCTTTATATTAGGATCAATTAATTCTTGCTTGCTCCAACCTTTAGTAATTTTATTTATCTCGTCTGTAACGTTTTCTAGAGCAACTACTTTGTTATTAATTTTAATAGTGTTTTCATTTACACTTAAAACAATCTGTTTCTCCTGAGACAGGTTCTTTGTAATGACTTTTGTTGTGTTAGAGGCTACATTTTCTGTTGGCACAAGCATCGTTTTGTAAATTGTTTCTCTTGAGCTGAAACTAAACAGTAGTCCAGCTAATAAGGGTAAAATAGCAAATAGCCTAAGCCATTTTAGTTTGGATGATGATTTTGATAACATAAGGATTCGTTTTTTGGTTAATGAATAATTAAATGAGCTCGACAATGCTACCTGATGAGGGTTGCTTGAAAAATTGACGAGT
Source organism: Croceibacter atlanticus HTCC2559 (assembly GCF_000196315.1). NCBI lineage: Bacteria > Pseudomonadati > Bacteroidota > Flavobacteriia > Flavobacteriales > Flavobacteriaceae > Croceibacter > Croceibacter atlanticus. The sequence continues at coordinate 1,716,929 of NC_014230.1, forward strand.
AAATGTTGATAGGTTTCAATGTTTTTATGTTGATTTACAACAGCTTCATCTGCTAAAAATTCGTGATTTAGCTTTATTGCTTTTTTAGTGAAATAGAGTAGTGGGTTAAACCAAAATATAATCTGAAGCACTTCTATAAAAAGGAGATCTAAAGAATGTTTTTGTTTTATGTGTGCCTCTTCATGTTGAAAAACCTCGGCAGGTATTGCATTAGTAGTATAGGCATCTTTATTAATAAATATGTAATTAAAGAAACTGTGTGGTACAATTCTCTTAAGTACTAGCACTGCTGTATATATATTATTCTTCACAGTGTTATGTTGTAAAATACTTACCCTTATTTTATTTAAATTGATTAAGAATCTGATAAGATAAACAGCTACGCCTAAACAGTAAATACCAAGAATAATATTTAAAGAGGTGTTAGCTTTATTAACTGCAGCATCCTCGCCATCTGCCAATGTTAAAAGTGTGGTAGGATCTGAGATTGGCTCAACATACTCATAAGATGTAAAAGTGATTAGCGGAACAAGAAATGACAACACTAAGCTAGCCAATAAAAAATAACGCTTTGTTTTATGAGCCTTTTCTTGCTCTAAAACCAAATGGTAAAAGCATAAACAAACAGATAGGCATAACACAGATTTTAAAATATAGAGTCCCATATTAGTCTTTGTTTTTTATTTGATTGTCTATAAGCTTTTTTAAATCTTCTAACTCTTCTTTGCTCATGTTGGCTTCTTCGGTGAAAAATGAAGCAAATTGAGAAGCAGAGTTATTAAAGAACTTCTTTATCATCCCATTCATTTGTTTCGAGAAATAAGCGTTTTTCTTTACTAAAGGAAAATACTCACGAGATCTGCCAACCTGCGTATAGCTTACAAACCCTTTGTCTTGTATACGTTTTAATAGTGTAGCAATAGTTGTGTTTGCTGGTTTAGGTTCAGGATACGCTTCTAAAATATCCATCATAATGGCTTTTTCCTTTTTCCAAAGGATCTGCATAACCTCTTCTTCTGCTTTTGATAATGGTGTCATAATTCTTATTTGCTCTACAAATGTAGAATAAATATTTAATTCTACAAACGTAGAGATAAAAAATATTACAATAAAAAAGCCAGCTGTATAAAACAACTGGCTTTTTCAAGGTATATAAGGTAAGATTAATCTACCGCATCTTCTACATCATCTGCAACATCTTCTACTTCATCTCCTAAAGATTTCTCTTCACGACAGCTAGTAAAACCTGATGCCATTAATCCTAACATAAATAAACCTAGTCCTATTTTTCTGAAATTCATTTTCATAATTAAATATTTAAAATTGATTAGTATTAGTTATTAAAGTCGTCTTCCTGTAGCTAACCTATAAAGAATAGCAATTACAGCCAACACTAATAAAATGTGTATTAGGTTACCAACAACGTCTCCAAATCCGAAATAACCTATTAACCATCCTACTAAAAGGATTACGATAATAAGCCAAATTAAATCTTTCATAATAATATGTATTAGTTAGTACTGTCTTAAAGATAATTATAAATCTTAAACAAAAATTTCAATTAAGATTTGTTTAACTAGACTTTAGTAGTTTTCAGGATGTTTCATAATATTTTGTGCTCTTTCTTTTATTTCTATAAGGTCTTTTTTACTTTTTTTATCTAAGAGTGATAACATCATAGCCATCCTATTATTGTTCTCAAAAAAGGGCCTTTTATCATCTAAGAAATTCCAGTATAAGCTATTAAAAGGGCAAGCGTCTTCTGTAACTGTTTTAGAAACCTTATAAGCACATCCTTTACAATATTGGCTCATTTTATTTATATAATTACCGCTACTAACATATGGTTTTGTTGCTATGATACCACCATCTGCAAATTGAGACATACCTCTTGTATTGGTAATTTCTACCCATTGTATTGCATCAATATAAACTCCCAAATACCAATTATCTACGTCATCTGGATGCGTTTGGGTTAATAGGGCATAATTGCCAGTGATCATTAACCGTTGTATATGGTGTGCGTAAGCGTGATCTAAACTTTGCTTTATACTATGCTTTAAGCATGACATTTTAGTATTACCTGTCCAGTAAAATTCTGGTAATGCGTTAGTGTTCTCTAAGCTGTTTTTATTTTCATATCCTGGCATTTCTTTCCAGTACATACCTCTCATAAACTCGCGCCAACCTAATATTTGTCTAACAAAACCTTCTACTTGGCTTATATCTATTTGCTCTTTGTGTTCATAATAGTAATCCAAAACTGTATTTATAACTTCTTTAGGGCTAAGCATCTTAGTATTTAGTGCAAAGCTTAACCTGCTATGAAATAAATAAAATTCATTAGGATGCATAGCGTCTTGATAGTCTCCAAAATGTATTAATAGATTCTCACAAAAGTATTCTAGCACTTTTAAAGATTCTTGTCTATTTGTAGGCCAATTAAAGCTTTTGGAGTCTATAGCTCCAAAATAATCTATGTTAAAGCTATCAAGTAAATTAATAAGTGCTGATGCGTCTTTACTAAAAGTTTTGGCTTTAGGAATTGCTGGTGATCCTTTCCAGGCTTTTCGGTTTTTCTTGTCAAAATTCCAACTGCCGCCTTCAGGATTTTTAGAATCTTGCATAAGTATGCTATGCTTCTTACGCATATCTCTATAAAAATACTCCATCACAATCTGTTTCTTGCCTTTGTAAAATGACTGCAACTCGTTTCTTGTAGTATAAAAATGCTCTGTGTCTTTAACTGCCCATTGTATGCTTAGCGATTCGCAAAAGGTTTTTAATTGCTTGTCTAACCTATATTCATCTGGTAAGAGGTATTCTAAATTTTCAAACTCTTCCTTATTTATAAGTTGTTGAAGATTTTCTGTTAGACACTGAGTATTTTTTGGGTCATCCAATGTATAATAAATAACATTATGACCTTTAGACTTTAAAAAATTAGAAAATGCTTGCATACTTAGAAAGAACCCTACAATTTTCTGAATATGATGTTTCACATAATTGGTTTCTTGTGTCATTTCAAACATCACATAAGTAACATTAGCATTTACATTGGTAAACCAAGAGTGTTCATAGTTAAGTTGATCACCTAATATTAATCGTATTGTTTTCATTTTTAAGTTTTAAAACAATTCATCATTTAACCAAAGTTTCCTATATTCTCTATTAGGGTCGTAGCGCTTGGCTTGTAGTTGTATGTTAAACTTTCGGTCTCTTGGGTCATTTCCAACACCTGCATTGTACATCCAGTTTCCATAATTACTATGTACATCATAATCTATTAGAAGACTCTCAAAATAACTTGCGCCAATACGCCAATCTTGTTGTAATTCTTTAGCCCAATAGCTGGCTACATTTTGCCTACCTCTATTACTCATCCAGCCAGTTTCCTTTAGCTCTATCATATTGGCATTTACAAAATCGTATGGAGTAGTCCCATTTATCCATTGTTTTAAGGCAGATTTTGATTTGTTCCAATTATAATCTTTTGATAGTATACCATTCAACTTAAAAATTGAATTGCCATACTTTAAAGAGATATACATAAAATAGTCTCTCCAAATAAGTTCGAAAATCATCCAATAGGTACTTTGATTTTTTTTGACCTTCTTTTCATAGTCTTTAATATCCCAATAAATTTGCCTTGCAGAAATACTACCGTTAGCTAGCCAAGCAGAATATTTTGAGCTGTATTCTGAACCAATCATACCATTACGTGTTTCTTTATAGGATGCTATATGGTTGGTGTCCCAATGATATTCGTTTATACGCTTTAGTCCTTCAGTCTCACCACCTTTATATGGAAATGCAGTATTGGGATGCACTGTAAACTCACTTAGGCCAAAATCTTTTAACTTTGGAATTGCGTAGTCTTCATTAAGAAGGTTTGTTTTAGGTAAATTTATTTCTAAGTTAACAAGTGGTCTTACAACAGCTTTCTTTTCGCAAGCTTTTCTAAATGCTGTATAAATCTTAGGAATCTCATTAATAGAGGAAAACGGAATGTCTTTAGGATGAAATAAGAACTGATCATAATAGGAGTGAAGTGTTACTTCAGAAGTCTTAATACTTTCTTTTACTAAGTGTTCTACTTCTTGCTCTTCTTGCGTCCACTCCTTTTGGTAATAAACTGCACTTATATTATGATTCTTTACAAGTGTGGAAATGCAATGTTCTGGTTTAGTTAAAGAAACAACCAGTGTTATATTTTTTTCTTTTAATGTTTCTTTTAGATTTTTTATGGTTTCAATTAAAAACTGTGCTCTATATGGTCCTGTTTTTTTAAATCCGAATGTTGTAGTTGTAAAATGCCTAGGGTCAAAACAATATACAGCAATAACAGGGTTGTTATTAGCAACCGCGTGGTTCAATACTGCATTATCATTCACTCTTAAGTTATTCCGAAACCAAATTAGATGTTTCATTTTTATTTGTTTTTCCTGCACTTCTCACTACAGTAAATTACAGATTCCCAATTTTTCTCCCATTTTTTTCTCCACACAAAATCTAATTTGCAAACAGGACAAGTTTTATAAGGTAGGTTAGATTTTTTGTGAGCCATACTATAAAATAGAAGTTACAGTTTCATTAGGTCTCGAAAAGCTTAAACGATCAATAATCTTAGGACTGGCATAGGCATCCAAACCATTTACAGTCACAGTTTGCGCAGCTTCCAAATTAAGCCAACCATCTTTACTTAGTATTTGGTCGCCAATATAAATATGTTCAATTGCACCTATAATATGCTTGCAACCATTCTCCTTAATATCATATTCATTAATAAATTTACAGGCAATTTGTATTGGACAGTCTTTTACAAAGGGTGCCCAAAAATTATCCTTGTATTCTGAAACAAGATTTGTTTTAGAATATTCTGAAATATCTCCATCATATTTAGCAGAAGTATGATGTGCATCTTTAACAATAGATTGGTGTATATGGTTAACTGTAAAGTATCCAGTTTTTTCAAGATTGTCATACGTGTTGCGCTCTACAGTTGTGGGTCTTAAAATAAAACCAAGTAGAGGTGGATTACTACTTAAATGTGTAACCGAACTAAAAACAGCAACATTCTCAATACCATCTTTAGACTTTGTTGAAATAAGATTGGCAGATTTAAATCCTGTACAGCTGTTTATAAGGTTAGCTCTATATATTTTGTCTAGCTCTAAAAGCTCATTTAATTTAAAATTGGGCATAAAAAAAGAGTCAAAAGTTAATTTGACTCAATATATAAATTGTTTAATAATATTTAATATAAATTAAACAAAATTATTGCATTTGAAGCTTATTAAATTTCATTTCATAGGCTTCAATAGCTTCTTTAATAGCATCTACATTATCTGATGCTTTTTGATGTGCACTTTCCATAGACTTCTCAAGATCCTTATCTGGATTTTGAAATAAATCTGTAATTACATGATTTATCTTATCTATAATGCTCTCTTGGCTATTCTTAATATCTTCAAGTTTATTAAGCATTCCCTGCATTTCATCATATTTTGCTTGTTCCATGAGTTCTGTATTGTATTTTTAATTCTCTTCAATTTAAACAGAAATAGAGGCAAAACTGTCATATTTAACTCATTTTAGCTTCAAATTAGGTTTTTTTTAAAGTTTTTATATAAAAAAAAGCCAATCTAATAAAGATTGGCTGTTGATATAAATATTAGATGTCTTAGTGAGCATTCTCTTTAATTAGCTCAGGAAATTTAGCCTTAAATCGTTGATATCTTGGTTTAGATACATTTTGTATATAAGGATGTTCTGGATGTAGTTTCTCATAATTTTGATGGTAATCTTCAGCTACCCAAAATTTTTGAAAAGGATATATTTCTGCAGCTACTGGTTTGCTTACTGTTTCGGCAACTTCAGCTTTTTTCTCTTCTAAAATTCTCTTTTCTTCAGCATTCTGATAAAATAGGATACTTCTATATTGGGACCCATTATCTGGTCCTTGTCCGTTTACTTGAGTAACATTTTGAGATCCAAAATACACATCGACTAATGTTGAAAAGCTTACAATGCTAGGATCGTATATTACTTCCACAGCTTCTGCATGACCAGTACGTCCTGTATTACTAGCTTCGTATGTTGGGTTAGATGTATGGCCACCACTGTATCCAGAGATAACATCTTCTACACCTTTAACACTTTCATAAATGGCTTCTACACACCAAAAACAACCACTAGCAAAATAGGCATGCTCTAAGCCATTATTAGTTGGTACTGTAACAGGATCTACATTAATTACTTTTTGTTGTGCTTCTGAAGGTTCTGTTGTTTGTCCTCCACACGTTGATAAACTTAACGCAAGTATTAGTGTTATAAATTTCATAGATAAATAAAGGTTATTGTTTTACAAACTTACCTTCAAGGTTTTTCTTTCCAAGAATAGCATAGTCAACAGCTAAGTCGCCATTTACACTAAAACCTTTCCAATCTAACGTTAAAGTATTGTTAGATGTCTGTGTTAATACGGCAATTGGTACCGTAGTATCAAAAGTATTAAATGGCACCTTTTTGTCTGAGGTGTTACTTGCTAAGCTGTCATAATACATATTAGTTGTTCCATTTTCATTTTTATACCGTACGTTAATTGTAATACCTTCTTTATCTATACAAAGTGGCGTAGTTGCATTAAAACTTAAGGTTAACGTATTGCAACCTGTTTCTGCATCTTTATTTTCAAGATTAATATAGGTGCCAGCATTTACTTCTGAAGCAGTATTTGTAGTTTCTGAAGTATTGCCAGATGTTTCTGAGCCTTGTGCACCAGTTTCAGATTCACTGGTTATAGATGTACTTTCATTAGGCATTGCATTAATTTCTGCGTTTTCTTTTTCTGTATTCGATTTGCAGGATACTATTAAAAGTATGCTTAATATGGTTATTATAGTTTTCATGATATTGTAGTTTATTATACCTAAAGATAGTATACAGCTAATGAAGTGTTGTGAAAGCGGTGTTAATCTTTAGTATATGAGACGTCGAAGTAATTGCATAAAAAAAACGCTTTACAGAAATGTAAAGCGTTTTTTTTATAATTTTAAAAAAGTGTTTTATGCAGAGATACCATCAAATAATTCGTGCATTTTTTCTTTTTGCTCATTAGCCAATTGCTCGTCTACTAAGATACGTCCAGAATGCTCATCTGTAATGATTTTCTTACGACCTGCAATTTCCATTTGCACTTGTGGTGGTATTGTAAAGAAAGAACCTCCAGAAGCACCACGTTCGATAGGTACTACAGCTAATCCGTTTTTTACATTTTCACGAATACGCTTATAAGCTTTTACTAAACGGTCTTCGATATTTTTCTCGTACTCTTCAGATTTCTTAATTAGAGCAACCTCTTCCTTTTCAGTTTCCTTTAGGATATCATCTAACTCATTTTTCTTATGAGTAAGGTGAGATTCACGCTCTGCCAAACGTTCTTTGGTTTGGTTTATAACTTCATTCTTTTGCTCAATTTGAGCCTTGTACTCTCTAATGTGCTTTTCAGCAAGTTCAATTTCTAATTCTTGAAATTCAACTTCTTTGCTCAATGCATTAAACTCACGGTTATTACGTACGTTTTTTTGCTGCTCAGAGTATTTCTTTATAGAAGAGTTAGATTCTTCAATCTTATTTTTCTTCTCTTTGATTTCAAAATCGATAGACTCCAAATCTGAAGTCATCTTTTCTAATCTCTTGTTAAGTCCAGCGACTTCATCTTCTAGATCTTCAACTTCCAATGGAAGCTCTCCACGTACACTGCGAATCTCGTCTATGCGAGAATCAATTAACTGCAAATCGTAAAGTGCTCTCAACTTCTCTTCTACAGTGACTTCGGTTTTCTTTGCCATAGTTATAAATACTTGATAGGATTGGTATTTGTCTTTGATAAAACGGTTGCAAAATTAGTGAATTTTTTTGTGATATAGGAATGTAATAGCTCTTTTGTAAACTGTTCACTCTCATAATGTCCTATATCTGCCAAAAGTATGCTGTCTTCTGCTTGGTAAAAGTCGTGATACTTTAAGTCTGCAGTCACATATGCATCTGCTTGTTTGCTCTTAGCAGCACCTATTGCAAATGCACCGCTACCACCTAAAACAGCAACTTTCTTAATTGGTGTTCCAATGATGCTGGAATGTCTTACAACACCACAATTAAAGGTGCTTTTTAAAGTCTTTAAAAATTCATCTTCTGTAATCGCATCTTTAAACTCTGCAACCATACCCATTCCTAAGTTTTGATTTTGATTCTCTAAAGTTGTTATTTCATAAGCAACTTCTTCATAAGGATGTGAGCTAAACAAAGCTTGTAATATTGCGTGTTGTATGTGCTTATTATAAGTGACATTTATTTGAATTTCTTTTTCACTATGCGTGTTTCCTTTAGTGCCAACAACAGGGTTGCTGTCTTCATTGCCGTTAAATGTTCCAACACCTTCAACATTAAAACTACAATTATCATAGTTTCCTATGCTACCAGCACCTGCATTAAACAATGCCATTCTTACAGTATCTGCAGAGGAAATAGGCACATAGGTAACTAATTTTTTAATGCTGCTTGTCTGTGGGATTAAAATTTGTCTGTTTATTAATCCTAATTTTTCACACATCATAGCATTTACACCAATAAAGCTATTGTCTAAAGCTGTATGTATGGCGTAAATAGCAATATCGTTTTTAATAGCTTTTAAAACAGTGCGCTCTACATAGTTTTTGCCGGTTAAGCTTTTTAAACCCTTAAAAATAATAGGGTGAAAGCTTACTATAAGATTGCATTTGTTTTTAATTGCTTCATCTACTACAGCTTCTAGAGTATCTAAAGTTACAAGTACTCCAGTAACTTTTGTTTGTTTTTGGCCCACAAGAAGACCTACGTTATCAAAATCTTCTGCGGTTGCTAATGGTGCTAACTCTTCTAAATGAGAGATGACGTCTTTTACAGTCATGAAATTCCTTTTCACAAATATAAAAATTATACTTTCGTAGTCTATGAAACTGTTACGAAACCTACTTTATCCTTTTGCTTTGCTTTATGGCGGTGTTGTTTGGATTAGAAATAAGTGTTTTGATTGGGGCATTTTAAAATCGCAATCATTTAGCATACCTGTAATTTGCGTAGGTAATCTTAATGTTGGCGGCACAGGAAAAACACCAATGATTGAGTATCTCATAAGGTTACTTAAGGACTATTATAACGTTGCTACTTTAAGTAGAGGTTATAAACGAAAAACTAGTGGCTTTAAAGAAGTTTTGGTTACAGATACGGCAGGAAGTGTAGGAGATGAACCACTACAATTTAAACGAAAATACAAGACTATTAAGGTAGCAGTAGATGAAAAAAGAGTAAATGGTATTACCGAACTTTTAAAACTGAAGGCTGCTCCAAATTTAATTTTACTAGATGATGCTTTTCAGCATCGGTATGTAAAAGCAGGTTTTAATATTATGCTTACGTCTTATAATGATCTTTTTATAGATGATATTATGCTGCCTACAGGTAATTTAAGAGAACCTAAAAGTGGTGCGCGTAGAGCAGATTGTATAGTGGTAACCAAATGTCCTGAACATTTATCTGTAACAGAAAGAACAACACTTACCAATAGGTTGCAGGTGCGCAAAGACCAGCCAGTTTACTTTTCTTTTATTGCATATAGTGATAAAATATATAATGCTGTTGAAGAGCGCTATTTAAAAGCCTTAAATGCAGATACATTTACTTTGGTAACAGGAGTTGCAAATCCGTTACCATTAGTAAATTTCTTAGAAGCAAACGGTTTAAAATTTAATCATATCAACTTTCCAGACCATCACAATTTTAGTAGTACAGATATTGAAAGTTTGAAGCAAAAAGGATTAATTCTTACTACAGAAAAGGATTATGTGAGATTATCTAAGGATTTAGAAGCTTCAGATTTATTTTATCTGCCTATAGAAACTAAATTTTATAATGAAGAGCATTTTAATGCTAAGTTAGCGGCTTATCTGCAGCGTTAAGTGCGAGTTTTATAGTTTCAAAAAACTCTTCTTGTTTAAATGGCTTAGGGATTATAGCAGAAAACCCATTATCATAAAACGCCTTGCCATCATCTTCAAGAGTAACTGCGGTAAGTGCAATTATTGGAAGAGTAGAGTTAAATTCACGAATTTGTTTTGTGGCTTCAATACCGCCAATTCCAGGCATATGTATGTCCATTAAAACCAAATCGAACTCCAGTTCGTTACAAACAGCAACTGCTTTTTCTCCATTATCTGCAACCACACAAGTAGCACCATTTTTCTCGAGGATTTTACGTGTGATCATTTGGTTAATCTTATTATCTTCAACAACAAGAATATGTCTGTTATCTAGTCTTAAAGACTCAATTTTAGTTGGGCTATCTTCAATGGTCTTGCTGGCAGAAATTGCTTCAGAATCTTTAAGATTTTCTTGTCCATCGCTTGGCATGGTAAGTTTTTTAATATCTTCTAAAGGGATAATTTCTGGTGTGCCTTCTTGTATTTCAGGAATTTCAAAAACAATATCAAAATAAAATTTAGAGCCTTTACCAATTTCGCTTTCTAGTTTTATGCTGCTTCCCATAAGCTTGAGAATTTGTTTTGTGATAGACAGGCCAAGTCCTGTTCCTCCAAACTCTCTATTAATATCCAATGAGCCTTGAGAGAAGTTCTCAAAGATTAATTCTTGTTGTTCTTTTGAAATACCTAAACCATTATCTTCTATTTCAATTCTTAAATTAGTTGCCTCTGAGGACTCAGAATTCTTGATAACGCGAACCCAAATATCACCATTCTTGGTAAATTTAATAGCATTACCTATAAGGTTTATAAGTACTTGAGACAGCTTGATTGAGTCGCCATTTAAAAGGTTAGGAATCTGATCATCAAACTCAAAATGAACCTTTACATTACTTTTATTGGCAGAGTAGTTTAATGCTGTAATTACTTCTAAGATTCTTTTCTTAAGATTAAATTTATCGACGCGTAAGCCAGCTTTATTAGCTTCTAATTTGTTTAAGTCCAGTATGTTATTAATTAAAGAAAGTAAATAATCTCCTGAAAATTTAAGCGAATTTAAGTGTTGCTTTTGCTCTTTTGTAGGGTTTTCGCCCAACAATAAATTTGTTAATCCTGTAACTGCATACAGTGGCGTTCTAAGCTCATGCGTAATGGTAGATAAAAATTGTGCTTTTGCACGTGTTGCTTTCTCAGCTTTCTCTTTGGCTTCCTTTAGTTCGTCTCTTTGTTTTAAAAGTAATACGTTAGCCTTATCTCGTATTTTATTATTCTTGTAAAGTGAAAGTGTTAGTAATGAGAGAATTGTAATAAAGGCAATACTTAATAATGTAATTAGTGTATTTAGTTTTATGTCTTTTTCTTGCTGTAAGTTAACCTCAGAAAGGTTGGTAATTACTTCATCTTTTTCTTCTAATTTTCTTAGGGCTTCCTCATCTAAACTTATGTTTTTGGAGCTTAGGCTTAGTTCCTTATTAATTTCATTACTTATGGTAAGGTATCTTACAGCTTTTTTATCGTCATTTAACTGCGAGGAAACTTGACTAAGGAGCAACGCTGTATCTGCTTGTAAATTCTTGAACTTGTAACGCTTTGAAATCTCAAAACTACGTTGTACGTTTTTCTCTGCAAATTCATAATTAAAATTAGCAAAATGAGATTTCCCTATAAGGTAAAGTGCTTGTGCATAAGGGTACTTGTCTGGAGAATCACTTAAATCTTCAATAGCCAGATTTATAACCTCTATTGCAGTAATATAATCACCTTCTTCATAGGCAATTCTTCCTTTTTCTTTAAGGACATACGCTTTGTTTAAAGGGAGTTGTTCTTCTTCGAAAATACTCTCGGCAAGATCCAGATAATCTTTTGCTCTGCTATACTTTCCTTGTAAGATAAAAAGTTGTGCATACTCTCTGTAAGCTATACCTAAATACTCTTTGTTTTTAAGATCTCTGTACTCCTGTATTGCTCTAAGCATATTAACCTCTGCAGCAGCATAATCTTTTTGGATGCTATATAGTTTGGCTACAGCTACACTAGTATTGGCTATGAGAAAACTGTCATTAAGTCCTTTGGAAAGGTATAGCGCTTCTTGAAGGTTGTTTTGAGCTTCTTGTACACTTTGGTTTTTAGACCTATTCACCAATGTGTTTATCTTAATCTTGATAGTCTCCTCATTAGTTAGCAACTTTTTAGTTTGGCTAAACGAATGGGAGAAAGTAAGAAGTAAGAGTAAAATTAGGGTGTAAAGGTGCTTCATCGTTATAAATATAATTTATTTCGATGAAATGCAATAGATTAAGTCAATTATTCGATTGGAATAGCCACGTTCATTATCGTACCAACCTATTAGCTTTACAAGTGTGCCGTCTATAACAGATGTCATTTGCGCATCGAACGTACAAGAATAAGGAAGACCAATAATATCTATTGAAACAATTGGATCTTCAGTATAACTTAATATATTTTTCAAATTGGTTTCAGAAGCTTTTTTAAAAGCTTCGTTAATTTCCTTTACAGTTGTTTTTCGCTTCACATTTAAAGTCATATCTGTAAGAGAACCATTAGGAACAGGTACTCTAATACCGCAACCACCAATAGCATGTTCCAAATCTGGAAATATTTTAGTAAGCGCTTTTGCAGCGCCAGTAGTTGTAGGAACAATAGATTGTCCTGCAGCTCGCGCTCGTCTTAAATCTCTATGGGGTTGATCATGTAAACTTTGGTCTGTAGTATAAGAATGAACCGTAGTAATGTAAGCTTGTTCTACTTGGCATAAATCGTGCACAACCTTAAGCATAGGCGCCGCATTATTGGTAGTACAAGATGCATTAGATATAATTTGCTCTGTACCATCTAATAAATGGTTATTTACACCTAAAACAATAGTTTTAATATCATCTTCAATTGGAGGTACAGAAAGTATTACTTTTTTTGCGCCACCAGTTATGTGGTTTTGTAAAAGTTCTTTTGTTTTAAACTTTCCAGTACATTCTATAACCACATCTGGTTGATATAGTGCCCAATTTATAGAGGAAATATCTGGCTGGTTTGTAAAGGGAAATTCAACGCCATCAACAACAACTGTCGTGTCATTTATAACTGAAACAGTTCTGTCTAACCTTCCATGAATACTGTCGTATTTTAATAAATGAGCCAAAGTGTTTACGTTGGCCAAATCATTTACTGCAACAACTTCTATTTCTGGATTATCAAGCAAAAGTCTAAAAAGGCTTCTGCCAATGCGACCAAAACCGTTTATGGCAATTTTAATTGGAGTCACAAGCGTTTACGTTAAGTGCTTTTGAGCTTTGTATGAAGATCTTACTAAAGCACCACTTTCTACGTGACGAAAGCCCATTTCTAAACCAATTTCCTCGTATTTCTTAAATTGATCTGGAGTGATAAATTGTTTTACAGGTAAATGCTTTTTACTTGGTTGTAAATACTGTCCTATGGTTACAATATCTAAGTTAACAGCTCTTAAATCTTTAAGGGTTTGTATAACCTCGTCTTCAGTTTCTCCTAAACCTAACATAATACCAGATTTAGTACGCTTAATACCTTGATCTTTTAAGTATTTTAAAACACCTAAACTACGTTCGTATTTTGCTTGTATACGTACTTCTCTAGTTAAGCGTTTTACAGTTTCCATATTATGAGAAACAACTTCTGGATTAACGGCTATTATACGATCTATATGCTTTTCAATCCCTTGAAAATCTGGTATTAATGTTTCAAGTGTTGTGTTAGGATTCATACGTCTTATGGCATTTACAGTCTCTGCCCATATGATAGATCCCATATCTTTAAGATCATCTCTATCTACACTTGTAACTACGGCGTGCTTAATGTCCATTAACTTAATAGAACGTGCCACTTTCTCAGGCTCATCCCATTCAACTGTATCTGGTCTACCTGTCTTTACACCACAAAACCCACAAGAACGTGTACAGACGTTTCCAAGAATCATGAATGTAGCTGTTCCTTCACTCCAACATTCGCCCATATTTGGGCAACTTCCTGATGTACAGATAGTGTGAAGGTCATATTTATCTACAAGACCTCTTAGTTCTTTATACTTTTTTCCTGTCGGTAATTTAACTCTAAGCCATTTTGGTTTTGGCTTTGGTTTTATAACTGAAAGTGTTTCTGTTTGCATTATGCAAAGATACAATTTATTGTATAGAAATAGGAGTAGAGTGTAGCTTTGAACTTAGATTGTAGAGTTGAAAAATTCTCTATAAATTATACTTGTAAATACGTCTAGACTTTGTTAGTTCCTGAAGTAATTATATCTGCTAGAAGTTTACGTGCTCTAAGTAATTTAACCTTAATTGTATTTATGGGTTCATCAATAGTTTCAGCAATTTCTTTATAGCTTAACTCTTGAAAATATCTTAGCATTATAATATTTTGATAGTCTGGTTTAAGCTTCTTTATATTTTGTAGTAATAAGCTAAGGTTTTGCTCTTTAATAAGTTCATCTTCTGCAGAAAGTGTGTTGTCTGCCAAGCTGTTAATCTTTTTATTTTCTGCTTTAGATGTATTTGTTACAACTGCGTTATTTTCCTTTCTAATAATATCAACATGAATATTCTTAGAGATAGTAGTAAGCCAGGTTTTAAACTTATAGTCTGAGTTGTATGTACTCAACTTATCAAATGCTTTGGCAAAGGTTTGTATGGTAATATCTTCTGCTAAAAATTCATCTGAGGTTCTTTTTAGCTGAAACCCATAGATATAAGACCAATACTCATCTAATAATTTTTTGTAGGCAGATTGTTTACCGGTTTTTGCCAGAGTAATTAACGCTTCAATATCTGTGTGTGCTAGTCCCAAGACTTAGGTTTTGAAACAATATTAGTGATAAAAAGACAAGCCTGCACAGATAACAATAAGATTTCTAAAAGTGGAAATATTAATAATAGAGCACTTTCGTGTAAAGTTTTGAAAGTTTTATATAAGATGAATCCTTGTATAAGTTCTCTAACTAAAAAAAGAGAAATGACAACTATTGAATACGGCTGAATAATTAGTAGAGAGATGCAAAACAACCAAAATAATAGCTGACTTATATAAAACCCTGCTAAAATGGTTTTAATCTTAAAAGAATACCTATTTGCAGTAGTAATATGCCTGCGCTTTTGGTGAAACCAAGCTTTTAAACTTGCTTTAGGTAAACTAGTTGTAAATGAAGCCTTGTTTAAACTTATTGCAGTGTTTGTTTTCGTTGAAGCTTCTGCAATAAATAAATCATCATCTCCAGACGCAATATGCTTATGAGAATTAAAACCCTTGTTGGCTTTAAAGCAAGCTTTAGTATAAGCTAAGTTTCGGCCAACACCCATATAGGCATTATTGTGATGCGCCATTCCAAAATACTGAAGGGCAGTTATTACCGTTTCATACCTAATTATTGAATTTAAAATGCCTTTCTCTTTCTTATAACCACTATACCCCAAAACAATAGTATGATTTTCAGAAAAATTTTGAGTCATATGCTGTACCCAATACTTAGATTCTGGCTTACAATCTGCGTCTGTAAATAATAGGTGATTATAAGTCGCTAATTCAATTGCTTTTGAGATTGAAGCTTTTTTTCCAAGACAGTTAGTATTTTTAATAATACGAAGTTCTGGGAACGCTTGCTTAACATCTAAGAGAACGTTTTGAGTATTGTCTGTTGAGCCATCATTAACTACAATAACTTCAAAAACAGGAAAGACTTGGTTGCAAATAATGGGTAAAAATCGTTTTAGATTTTCAGCTTCATTTTTAGCGCATATAATAATACTAGTAGGGTAGTGTTCTCGTTTGTGAAATGCTGTAAACGACGTAAAAGTAAATTGACCTAGGTATATATAGCATATACTATTTAGGAGAACTATAACTGCAAAAGCAATAAGTAATGCAGTGTAAAACACCTTTATTTAGTGTGTTCTGGTTCATTACAGTTTTCAAATTGATCTGGAGTCTTACCACAGAAACCACAAGAATCTCCTTCCTTATTTAAAAAAGGACTTTGGCTAGCACAAGTACCAGCAAATTTACCATCTTTTTTAGCCCAAATTTTTATTGCAATTCCTGCAACCGCTAAAGCTAATAATACAAGTGTGAGAAGAATTAATTTCATTTTGCAAATTTACAAAATACAGCCATGTAACTCAAACAAATTAGGCTTTTTTAGTTGTGAAAGCCTTTACACTATTTAACTAAACTTTAATTTTCGTTTTGTTAGGAGAGTCAAATCTATATCTATATTTGTGCTATAAATTTAAAACATAATAAAATGAAAATCAATAAATTATTACTTCTTGGTGCCTTAGCTACCTTATCTTTTACAGCTTGTAAAAATGATAAAAAAGCTGAAGAGGAAGCTGAGAAAATGGAAATGGAAGCTAAAGCAGAAGCTGAAGAAATGAAGATGGCTGAAGAAGCTAAAATGGCCGAAATGAAAAAGAAAGAGGCAGAAGAAACTAGCATTGCTGCAGTAGCAATGAATTCTGCAGATCACACAACTTTAGTTGCAGCTGTAAAAGCAGCACAATTAGATGTGATGCTTAAAACTGAAGGTCCTTACACAGTATTTGCACCTTCTAACGATGCTTTCGACAGATTACCAAAAGGAACTGTTGATACCTTATTAAAACCAGAAAACAAAGAAAAATTAACTGATGTATTAAGCTACCACGTAGTTCCAGGAGATGTAACATCTGCTAAACTTACAGAGTTAATTAAAGCTAACAATGGTTTTTATATGCTTAAGACTGCTAACGACGGTGAGTTGAGAGCTGAAATTAATAATGCTGGTAACATTACACTTACAGATGGTAGAGGTAAAAAATCTACAATTACTGCTGCAGATTTAGATGCATCTAACGGTACAGTACACGTAGTGAACACAGTAATGATGAGAAGCTAAGTTTTAGCTAACATTCAAAACATTAAAAAGGTCTGCAATTGCAGACCTTTTTTTAGTTATAAATATTTACTTCAGGTTCTAAACGAATGCTGAATTTTTGGTAAACAATATCTTGAACCTTCTTTGCTAAGTTTAAAATATCTTGACCACTTGCATTGCCATAATTTACCAAAACTAAAGCTTGGTTTTTATGCACGCCAGCATCACCTTCTCTAAATCCTTTTAATCCACTTTGGTCTATTAACCAACCTGCAGGCACTTTTACAAATTCTTCACTAACTGGATAACTTGGTAAATGCTCGTGATTGGCTTTTAGCGTTTTAAATGTGTTAATTGGTATTATTGGATTTTTAAAGAAACTACCACTATTACCTAATACATTAGGATTTGGAAGTTTAGAAGACCTTATGGCTATTACAGCATTAGATACATCTTGTATTGTAGGTTCAGTAATTTTGTTACGCTCAAGCTCTTGCTCTATTATTCCATAATTTGTTGAAAGTAGATGAGGTGCCTTATTAAGTTTAAACCTTACTTTGGTAATTATATAGTCTCCTTTTAGTGACGTTTTAAAAACAGAACTTCTATAACCAAACTCACAATCTTTTTTAGAGAATGTTTTAGTTACTAAAGTCTGTTTGTGTATTGCATCGCAACTCACAAAACTATCTTTTAACTCAACTCCGTATGCACCAATATTTTGAATTGGAGATGTGCCTACATTTCCGGGTATTAATGATAAATTCTCTAAACCGCCTAAATTTTTATCAAGTGTCCATAACACAAACTGATGCCAATTTTCACCAGCAGAAACATCAATAGTCATAGAAGTGTTGTCCTCACTAACTATAGTTTTTCCTAAGAGATTTAAATGTACAACAGTATCTTCTATATCTTCAGTTAACAGCATATTGCTGCCGCCACCAAGGATAAAAAGTGTTTCAGCATAATTTTTCTTCAACACAGAAATTAGCTCATCTTCTGATGTTACAGATATAAATGATGTTGCATTTACATCTATACCAAATGTATTATAGGATTTAAGAGAAACATTATGCTGTAAGTCCATACTTAGTTTGGGTACACCTCAAGTGCTTTTTTAAGGATGTTTACAGACTTTAATAAATTGTCTTCATTCAGTACGTATGCAATTCTTACTTGGTTTAAGCCAGTGTTTGGTGTAGAGTAAAATCCAGATGCAGGTGCTACCATTACTGTTTGTCCATCTACATCAAAATCACTCAATAACCATTTTGCAAAATCTTCAGCATCTTTTACAGGTAATTCTGCTATGCAGTAAAATGCACCTTTTGGTTTAGCAACCTTTACACCATTAATATCTTCTAATGCATTTACTAAAAGGTTACGACGGTGTACGTATTCTTCAATTACATCATCAAAGTATGATTTAGGTGTTTCAAGAGCAGCTTCTGCAGCAACTTGTGCAAATGTTGGTGGACTTAATCTTGCCTGAGCAAATTTTAATGCTGTAGACATAAGTTCTTTGTTTTTAGAAACCATACACCCAATTCTTGCACCACACATACTGTAACGCTTAGAAACAGAATCTATCATTATAGCATGGTCTTCTAAACCAGGCTCACTCATAATAGAATGGTGCGTATTACCATCATAGGCAAATTCACGATAAACTTCGTCTGCAACAATAAACAAATTATGTTTTTTAACCATTGCAGCTAATTGCTCAATCTCTTCTTTAGTGTATAAGTATCCAGTAGGATTTCCTGGATTACATATAAGAATAGCTTTTGTTTTTGGTGTAATAAGCTTTTCAAATTCTGCAATAGGAGGTAATGCAAAGCCATTATCTATAGATGATTTCACTGGTACTACTGTAACTCCAGAGGCTGTTGCAAAACCATTGTAGTTAGCGTAAAAAGGTTCAGGAATAATAACTTCGTCACCAGCATCTGCTATACTACCCATAGTAAACAATAAAGCTTCAGAGCCACCAGTGCTAATAATAATATCTTCTGCAGAGACATTTATATTGTTAGTCTTGTAATAATCTGCTAATTTGTTTCTATACGATTCAAATCCTTCAGAAGCACTGTAACTTAAAATTTCAATACTATTATTTTTAATAGCCTCTAAAGCCACATTTGGTGTCTTTATATCTGGTTGCCCAATATTTAAATGAAAAATATGTTTTCCATTTTTACGAGCAGCATCAGCGTAAGGCATTAACTTTCTAATTGGCGATTGTGGCATCGCTAACCCTTTTTGAGATATAGTAGGCATGGTGTGTTTTATTGTTTTTGCAAAGGTATCAATACACAAGCCTAATAGCAATTATCCATGCTTTTTTTGTAAATTACTAGAATGATATTAAAACAACATCTCTTACTTTGCTTGTTTCTCACGTTTGCAACTATTGCAAAGTCTCAGGATGGCTTTGTACTACAAGGCACAAATCAAGATAAAATAGACTTTGAATTTGTTAGAAACCTAACGATTGTACCACTTACTATAAATGGAAAGGAACTGTCTTTTTTGTTAGATACAGGTGTGAAAAACACTATGATATTTAGCTTAAAAGCTAATGATTCTTTAGAGTTGAATTCTGCTGAAAAAATTAAACTTATTGGTTTAGACGGTGAAACTGTTGTTGATGCGGTAAAATCTACAGGAAACACTGTAAAGTTAGGAAAGGCAGTAAATACTAATCATAATATTTATGTGGTTTTTGATCAAGAATTAAACTTTTCTACCCAACTTGGGGTGCAAGTTCACGGAATTATAGGATATGAATTTTTTAAAGATTTTGTGGTAGAGTGTAATTATATTTCTAAAGTTATTAAAGTATATGAGCCAAGTGCTTATAATGTTAGGAAAAAATGCAGAGGTTGTACAGCACTTTCTGTAGAGTTTGAAAATAATAAACCCTATATAAATGCAGAGGTGCAAGTTGGCGGAAACGTTGTTACCACAAAATTATTAGTTGATAGTGGCTCTAGTGATGGTTTGTGGTTGTTTCACAACTCTTCTGAAGATCTAAATAAGCCTACCAAAAGTTTTAGAGACTATTTAGGTTTGGGGCTAACAGGAGATATTTTTGGAGACCGTAGTAAAGTAAAACACTTAAAACTAGATAAGTTTAAACTAAAAAATGTGACAGCTGCCTATCCAGACACTTTGGCATTATCTGCTCAAGCTATTACAAATGACAGAAATGGAAGTTTAGGGTCTGAAGTATTGAGACGCTTTAAAGTTGTGATAGATTATCCGCGTGAACGTATTCTTCTTAAAAAAAATAAAGATTTTTATGATGATTTTACTTATGACATGAGTGGATTGGTTATAGCTCATGATGGCTTTTCAGTATATGAAGATAAAGTTGTCTTGCGTCCTAAAGATGAGTCTGATAATAAAAAGGAAATAAATCTACTTAATAACTCTCAAGCAAGATATAATAATTTTTCTAAGAAGAAAGATTCAAAAATTAACTTAAAGACACACTATGAGCTAAAGCCTAAATTTGTAATTAAAAGTATTAGACCAGATTCACCCGCAGAAAATGCAGATTTAAAAGTAGGTGATATTGTCGAAACCATTAATGGGAAACCAGCTTTTAAGTATACACTTAATGAGTTAAATGAAATGTTTTCCTCTCAGGAAAATAAAAAAATAAAATTTACAATATCAAGGTTTAATTTAAAATTTAGCCGAACAATGGTTCTTAAGAGTAGATTGTAATTAAAAAAAAAAGCCACGATATTAATCGTGGCTTTCAAGTCTATGTGATTAAGTGGTTATTTTCTAGGTGTTGTTTTTTCTAGAACACTTTTTCCACCATTTTCTTCTGCTAAAATAGTCCCTTTAATTTTTAAAGGTAATGTTGGGTTTTCTGCATCATTAGAGTAAACTGTAATGGTCTTTCTAATAGGACCTACACGCTTAGTGTCATATTTCACTTTAATTACACCAGTTTTTCCAGGACCAATAGGTTCTTCTGGTTTTTCTGGAATTGTACAGCCACAACTAGAATATACACGATTTATTACTAATGGAGCATCACCAGTATTGGTAAACTCAAAAGAGCGAACACCATCACTGCCTTTAGCTATTTCACCATAATCTATAACATCGCTTTTAAATTCAATTTTAGCTCCGTTTTGTGCTTGCACAGCATATCCAATAAAGAATACCAATGCAAGAGTCATTATTTTTTTCATAATAGTTCTTTTTAGAAGAAGGGTAAATATAAGGGCTATGTTGTTATTGTGCAAAATCTGATTATTAACAAATTCTAGCCTTTATAATTCTTCAAGTTATAAGTACTTTTGTAGTTATTCCAAAAACAATACCAAACTATGGCATTAGCCTCTAAATACGACTCGAAAGCAACAGAAGATAAATGGTACGACTACTGGATGAAAAACAACTATTTTCATTCTGAAGTAGATGACCGTGAACCTTATACAATAGTAATACCGCCACCAAATGTAACAGGTGTTCTGCATATGGGACACATGTTAAACAACACAATACAGGATGTTTTAATACGCCGTGCGCGTTTAAAAGGCTTTAATGCATGTTGGGTGCCAGGTACAGATCACGCAAGTATTGCTACAGAAGCTAAAGTTGTTAACAAACTTAAAGAAGAAGGCATAAATAAAAATGACCTTACTAGAGAGCAGTTTTTAGAACATGCGTGGGAATGGACGCATAAACACGGCGGCATTATCCTAGAGCAACTAAAAAAACTAGGAGCATCTTGTGATTGGGAGCGTACTGCTTTTACTATGGATGAAGATTTATCTAAATCTGTAATAAAAGTATTTGTAGACCTTCATAATAAAGGACACGTATATAGAGGTTACCGTATGGTAAATTGGGATCCTCAAGCAAAAACAACATTGAGTGATGAAGAGGTTATACATGTTGAAAAAGAAGGGAAGCTATTTTATCTAAATTATAAGATAGAAGGCTCTACAGATGTATTAACAATTGCTACAACACGACCAGAAACTATTTTTGGAGACACTGCAATTTGCATAAACCCTAATGATGAGCGTTTTACACATTTAAAAGGTAAAAAGGCAATTGTTCCTATTGCAAATAGAGTGATTCCTATTATTGAAGATGAATATGTAGATGTAGAGTTTGGAACGGGTTGTCTTAAAGTAACTCCTGCGCATGATGAGAATGACAAAATGTTAGGAGACAAACATAACTTAGATGTTGTTGATATTTTTAATGATGATGCTACTTTAAACAGTAACGGCTTACATTACGAAGGTAAAGATCGTTTTGTTGCACGTCGCGATATTGTAAAAGAATTAGAAGAATTAGAAGTTTTGGTTAAAACTGAAACACATATAAATAAAGTAGGTACTAGTGAGCGTACGGGAGCAGTAATAGAGCCTAAGTTAAGTGACCAATGGTTCTTGAAAATGAAAGAATTGGCACAACCTGCTTTAGATGCTGTCTTGGAAAAAGAGGTGGCATTAGTTCCAGAGAAGTTTATTAACACTTATCGTCATTGGATGGAAAATGTACGCGATTGGAATATTTCTCGTCAACTTTGGTGGGGACACCAAATTCCTGCGTACTATTATGGAGATGCTAAGGAAGATTATGTGGTTGCAGAAACAAAGGAAGATGCTTTAAAATTAGCTAAAGAAAAATCTAATAACCAAGATCTAAAATTAGAGGATTTAAGACAAGATCCAGATGCATTAGATACATGGTTCTCTTCTTGGTTATGGCCTATGAGTGTCTTTAATGGTATTTTAGAACCAGACAATAAAGAAATAAACTACTATTATCCTACCAATGATTTAGTGACAGCTCCAGAGATACTTTTCTTTTGGGTGGCACGTATGATTATTGCAGGTTATGAGTATCGTGGAGAAAAGCCATTTAATAACGTTTACCTTACAGGAATTGTTAGAGATAAGCAACGCCGAAAAATGAGTAAATCTTTAGGAAACTCTCCAGACCCATTAATGCTTATAGATAAGTATGGTGCAGATGGAATACGTGTAGGTATGCTTTTATCTTCTCCAGCCGGAAACGACTTAATGTTCGATGAAGATTTATGTAAGCAAGGTAGTGGCTTTGTAAACAAAATCTTTAATGCTTCAAGATTAATATTAGGTTGGGAAGTAGATGAAAATAAAGATCAGCCAGATTATGCTAAAACAGCCATAGATTGGTATGAGGCAAAATTCCAGAAGGCATTGGTAGAGTTGGAAGATCACTATTCTAAATATAGAATGAGCGATGCTTTAATGACTACATACAAACTTATTTGGGATGATTTCTGCTCTTGGTTCTTAGAAATGATAAAACCGCCTTATGGAGAAAAGATTGATGGTACTACGTTTAAAAGTGCAGTTTCTATTTTAGAAAATAACTTAAAGGTATTGCATCCATTTGTTCCATTTATCTCTGAAGAAATTTGGCAAAATATAAGCGAACGTTCAACTGATGAGGCTTTAATAATTTCTAAATGGCCAGAACAATATGATGTAAACGCTTCGATAATTGAAGACTTTAATAAAGTAACCGAAGTAATTTCTGGTATACGTACAATTAGAAAAGAAAAGAACATTTCTTTTAAAGATACTATTGAAGTAAAGGTTATTAATACTGAAAAGCTTTCAGATAAGTACAATAGCATAATTGCTAAAATGGGTAATTTATCTTCTATTGAAACAGTAAATGAGTCGGTTGATGGTGCTTTATCATTTAGAGTAAAATCTAATGAATATTTTATTCCTATGGCTGGCGCAATAGATGTTGATGCAGAAATTGAGAAACTAAAAGCAGAGTTAGACTATACAGAAGGATTCTTAAAATCTGTAAAGAAAAAACTTTCTAATGAGCGTTTTGTAAATAATGCACCAGAGCAAGTAGTTGCAGTTGAGAAGAAGAAGCAAAGTGAGGCAGAAGCTAAGATTGAAACTATAAAAGCCAGTTTAGCAAGTTTGCAATAAAGGTATAGTTAATAACATAAAAAAAAGCTTCAAGGTTTACTTGAAGCTTTTTTTTATGCTAGCAATCGTCTAAGGAGCCAAAGTAATCCTTAACTAAATCTATGTATTCTTGTTTTGCTTCATCAATAGTCATATTTCTAGTTTGAAAAAGCGCATTAGTTTTAAAAGCACTAATTAAAGGCTTGCTGCCACTTGGTCTTTGAGAATCGTGATTAGCACGCTTGTAATAGGCATAAAGTTTTAATAATGTATCTGCAGGAAAAGGATCTTTGTGTGCGTTAACACAGTCTACAGCATGTTCAAACTCTTTGTCCAGTTCTTCAGAAGACATTCCTATAATTTTGCGATAGTTGTAAGACCTCCTTTAACTTTTTGGTTAAGAGTTACGTCTAGTTTTGTTCCTATTGGTAAGTAAAGATCTACACGAGAACCAAATTTTATAAACCCGCTGTCACTACCTTGTACTACCGTCTGCCCTTCTTGAGCATAGTTTACTATACGCTTTGCTAAAGCGCCAGCTATTTGTCTATAAAGTACAGCGCCTATAGTATCATTT
Organism: Croceibacter atlanticus HTCC2559; assembly: GCF_000196315.1. NCBI lineage: Bacteria > Pseudomonadati > Bacteroidota > Flavobacteriia > Flavobacteriales > Flavobacteriaceae > Croceibacter > Croceibacter atlanticus. Next base: position 1,741,391 of record NC_014230.1, read on the forward strand.
TCTACAACAACAGTTGTGCGCTCATTATCTTCACTTGCTTTAGGGTGCCAAGCTACTAAGTATTTTCCAGGATGGTATTTACTGTATTTTACAACTCCATTTATAGGATGTCTTGTTACGTGAACATTTATAGGAGACATAAATACAGAAACCTGTAAACGCTTATCTTTAAAATATTCCTTCTCAAAAACCTCTTCAATAACTACCACTTTGCCATCTACAGGAGATACAACTTGCTTGTCGTCTGAATAAAATGTACGTTTTGGGTTTCTGAAAAATTGAAGGATAAGCACAAAAAATATAATTATAGCAATTAGTATTAATCGTTTAATCCAAACCGAATCAATAAGAAACTCAGATGCCAATGCTATACCAATAGCAAGGAATAGTGTAATAAGGATGATTTTATAACCTTCTTTATGGAACATAGTTAAGTAATTCTAAATAAGTATATATAAAAGGACTTGCAAAAAGAATGCTGTCCAGTCTGTCAAACAAACCACCGTGGCCAGGCATTAAATTTCCGCTATCCTTTACTTCTGCTTGTCGTTTAAATTTAGATTGTATAAGATCTCCAATAGTACCAAAAATACTTATAATTAATGCAATTACAAACCAATGCATAAGACTTAACTCATTGGTAAGTAGTGTAACAACCCAAGCTCCTAGTATAGAAAACACAAGACCACCTATAAAACCTTCAACAGATTTTTTAGGAGAAATACGCTCATAGAGTTTATGCTTTCCAAAGTTTTTCCCGATAATATAAGCCCAAGAGTCATTAAACCACACGAGCGCAAAGCAACCAAAAATAACATCTGGAGCATAATAGCCTTGTGTGCTAGGTATTAATGTTAAAAAGATGAGAGAGCCTATAAGGTAAAAGAAAACTACAATGTATTTCTTCTGATTAAATAACGGAATCTTATTTATTACCAGTAAGTCTTTTATTAGTACAGAGTTTACAAATAGTGTAGCTATTAAGAAAACGTAGGTAGCATTATCATTAATATCAAAATAGCTGAAAGCTAAAAAACACCCTATTAAAACAATGTATGCTATATAGCTTTTTACAATTAATAGTTTCTGAAGTTCATTAATTACTACTACACCAAAAAGAAAAAATAAGGTTAGGAATGCTTCTTGAGAATGAAACATGGCTCCAACTAAAAGTATTGCGTATAACAATGCCGATAATAGCCGAACCCCAAATTCTTTCATCTGTTAGTAGTTAGTTTAGTTCTTTGAGATACTATAGATTAAGCCAAGTGCAAGATTAGTTCTAGTAAAAGTAGCAAATGGAATAAGTTGTTTAAAGATCTTCAAGAAGCAGCAAATATAGGTTTTTTGTTGTACTTCCATAAGCCATAAAGTCATCACTTTTAGATTCTCCAAAGTGTTTTATGGTAGTTATGTTAGATGGAATTCCTGTTTTGCTTTTAGATTTTATGCGGCGTAAACCTTCACTAATATCTTCAACTAGCTGACTAGTACCCGCTAAGATCACAAAATTTGAAGGTAATTCTGAAAGTTTTTTCTCTTTAATTTGATTACTTGTAACAAGTAAAGCACCATTATTTGCAATAAGATACTCACAACCGCCAAGGTAAAATTTAGAACTTTCATTTGTATTGAACTCTAAATTAAAACCATCAAACTTCTGCGTGAAATGACTGCTAAGGCAGCAAACTTCACTTTCATACCAATCATTTTCTAAGAGTATGTTATCAAAAGCATCTAATACTTCATCTTGATTTTCGCAATAAATAAATTTACCGCCATTCTCTATGAAGTATTTCATGAAGCGTTCATCTACAGGTAGCTTAGACTGAGGCATATATTTGCCTTCAGGCTTAGGTTGTTCGCCTTTGTCTTGAGATTTTCCTTTTTTGAATACATCAAAAATGCCCATTAAACTTGAAAATTTACGTGGTAATTAAACACCTTAAAATCAAAGGTAGTTAATATGAATCTATTCTTCAAGTATGGCTTAAAGAGCTTTGTCTTCACCAGATTCATCCTCAGCTTGTGTAGGCGTAGGAACCTCTTGGCTTACAAGATCTTCTTCTGCGTCATTATCTTTTTCATAAGAAACGGTACCTTTTAATTGTACTGCTTCACTTTTTTCGAAAGGACGTTTTCCAAAGATTTTTTCAAGATCATCTTTAAAGATTACTTCCTTTTCAAGAAGTATTTCAGCAAGCTCTGTAAGCTTATCTTTATGTTGACTTAAAAGATCTATTGCACGCTCATATTGTTTTTCAACAATTTCAGAGATTTCTTTATCTATTAGCTCAGAAGTCTTTTCACTGTATGGCTTACTAAAGTTGTATTCGTTTTGTCCTGAAGAATCATAATAGGTAATGTTCCCTACTTTTTCACTCAGACCATAAATGGTAACCATAGCACGTGCTTGCTTAGTAACCTTTTCAAGATCACTTAAAGCACCAGTAGAAATCTTATTGAAGATTACTTTCTCTGCAGCACGACCACCCATTGTAGCACACATTTCGTCTAGCATTTGGTCTGGCCTTACAATTAAGCGCTCTTCTGGTAAATACCAAGCGGCACCTAAAGATTGTCCTCTAGGAACAATAGTAACCTTTACTAAAGGCGCAGCGTGCTCTAACATCCAACTTACAGTTGCGTGACCAGCCTCGTGAAAAGCAATTGCTTTCTTTTCGTCTTTAGTTATAATTTTATTTTTCTTCTCTAAACCACCAACAATTCTATCTACAGCATCTAGGAAATCTTGTTTTCCGACAGCTTTATTTCCTTTACGAGCAGCAATTAATGCAGCTTCATTACAAACATTAGCAATATCTGCTCCAGAGAAACCTGGTGTTTGCTTAGCAAGAAAATCTACATCTAGTTCTTCAGCTACTTTTTTAAGCGGGCGTAAGTGTACTTCAAAGATTTCTTTACGCTCTCTTACATCTGGTAAGTCTACATAAATTTGACGGTCAAATCGACCTGCACGCATTAATGCTTTATCTAAAACATCTGCACGGTTTGTAGCAGCTAAGACAATAACGTTTGTATTGGTGCCAAAACCATCCATCTCAGTTAATAACTGGTTTAGTGTATTTTCACGTTCATCATTTGAACCTGACATATTGTTTTTTCCACGAGCACGACCAATAGCATCTATCTCATCAATAAAGATAATAGCTGGAGACTTGTCTTTGGCTTGTTTAAATAAATCTCTAACACGAGATGCACCAACACCAACAAACATTTCTACAAAGTCTGATCCACTTAAGGAGAAGAACGGCACTTTAGCTTCACCTGCAACAGCTTTTGCTAATAATGTTTTACCTGTTCCTGGTTGTCCTACCAATAAGGCTCCTTTAGGAATTTTACCACCAAGGTTAGTATACTTATCTGGATTCTTAAGAAAATCTACAATTTCTTGTACTTCTTCTTTTGCACCTTCTAAACCAGCAACGTCTTTAAAAGAAACTTTTACGTCTGTATTTTGGTCAAATAGTTTTGCTTTAGACTTTCCTATATTAAAGATTTGCCCGCCTGGACCACCGCCACCACCAGCGCCACTCATACGGCGCATAATGAAAATCCAAATACCGATAATTAAAACAAAAGGTAATAATGTGAGTAGGATGTCTCCCCAAACATTGCTTTCTGTTTTATAAGTTACCACAGTAGAAATACTGTTGTTTTTCTTAGCATCGGAAATCATGTTCTCAAAATTCTGCAGGTCACCAAACTCAAAAGTGTAGTCTGGAGTACCAGCAGCTGGTAAGAATTTAGAATCTTCTGTCTTTTTATGGGTGTCTTTAGCTTTAGCTTCATCTGTTAAAAACACTTGAGCCATTTTGCGGTTAACAATAACCACACGCTTTACATCTCCATTTTCAAGATAGGTTTCAAACTCTGCAGGATTTGTTTTAGATGGTTCGTTAAAACCACCACCAGCAAAGAATTGTATGCCTAGAAATATTAATATGATACCTGCGTAAATCCAGTAAGGACTAAACTTAGGTTTTTTAGGTTCCTGCGAGTTTTTTCCAGCAGGTTTTGCTTTATTAGGTTGCTCTTTAGCCATGTTGTAGGATCAAAAAATTAATAGGCAGTTTCAATAGATGTAACTTTGGCATCTCCCCAAAGTCCTTCTATATCGTAGTATTCTCTTATATGTTTTTGGAATACGTGAACAACAACGTTCACATAGTCTATAAGAACCCATTCACCGTTTTCACTGCCTTCTACGTGCCAAGGCTTATCTTTAATTGCCTTGCTTACGGTTTTTTGGATAGAGCCAACTAATGCGTTGACCTGTGTGTTGGATGTACCATTGCAAATGACAAAATAATCGCAAACGGTGTTTTCTATCTCTCTTAGGTCCAAAATATCTATATCTTGTCCCTTTACATTTTCAATACCTTCAACAATATATGAAATCAGTTCGTCTGTCTTTATTTCTTTTTTCGCCATTAAATTATTTTCTTTCGACAAAGTTATTCTTTTTATGCTTATTTTTCAGTAGTTAGCCGTACAATAAACGTGCCTTTAATCTTAATTTAACAATGCGCATCATACGTGTCAGTCAAACAGCTTCAACAAACTCTTTTTTAAAGGAGCTTCATAGAGAACAATCATTTAAGGAATCTGTTTGTGTAATTGCAGAACAACAAACTGCTGGAAGAGGACAAAAAGGAAATGTCTGGCTTACAGAACCCTTTCAAAATCTAACATTTAGTGTGTTATTGCCAGATATTTTAATTCCGCTTGAAAATCAATATCAGTTAAATATGCAATTGTCATTAGGCTTATTAAAAAGCTTACAGGTATTAAATGTCCCGAAGCTTTCTTTAAAATGGCCCAACGACATTATGTCAGACTCCAAAAAAATAGGAGGTATTTTAATTGAAAACTCAATAACCGGAACACATTTAAAACATAGTGTGATTGGAGTAGGTTTAAATGTAAATCAAACTAGTTTTGAAGGCCTGCCTAAAGCAAGTTCATTAAAACTATGTAGCAATACAGCATTTAATTTAGATGAAGTCTTACAGACAATTCTCCATGAGTTAGATAAATTGACTGAGTATTTAAACACTTTACCATTTAAAGTAACAAAAAGAAATTATGAAGAAGCTTTATTTAGGAAAGGTGTAATTTCTGTGTTTGAAGATTTAGAGGGCTTTAAATTTAATGGTGTAATTAAAGGCGTTACAGATAGTGGTCTTTTAAAAGTAGAGACAGATGATGCTCTTAAACTCTTTGATCTTAAAGAGGTGAAGCTTTTATTTTAAAATAAAACGCCAACCCTTTAATAATTAGGTTGGCGTTATTTAAGTAATGTATTTATTTTGAAACTATAGTTTTCCCATATTTTCGCTAAGTGTAGCTATAAATTTCTTAATTGGTCCTTTTATCATCATACCCATCATAGCATTAAACTCACCGTTAAATTGTAACTGTACGTCGCTGCCTTCTTGAGCCTCTTCAATATCTGCAGTTAATGTAAATGGAAGTTTGTCACTTTTAGCACCAAGTACAACTTGGTTGTGAGGTGTTGTTTCCTTAATTACAAGCATAATTTCTGGCATTCCTTTTAATTGAAACAGGAAGCTTTCATCGTCTATCTTCTTGAAATTTTCAAGAGATTCTGGCATAATGCTTTTATAATTGTCTACGTTGCTCAAAAAATTAAATAGTTCTTCTTGAGATTTTTGAGTATGTGTTTTTGGTGATTCTAAAGTCATAATTGTAGGTCTTAGTGTAGGTTAAATGCTATTAAAGTGCGGAAATTTATTTTGACACTGTTGGTGCCCAGTTAGAAGGATCTTTTCTCCAATTTTGAAGTGTTTCTGCCTGATCTTGGTAAATGTAATTTGTTTGGCTGGCTTGCTCAATTAAATGCTCATAATCACTAAGTGTATGTAGCTCTACATTGGCAGATTTAAAGTTTTCTTTTGAAACATCGAAACCGTAAGAAAAAATGGCAAGCATTCCTTTTACATTAGCGTTTGCCTCATGCAATGCATCTACAGCTTTAAGACTACTCATACCTGTACTAATAAGGTCTTCTATAACCACCACTGTTTGGCCTTCCTCTAACTGGCCTTCAATTTTGTTTTGGCGACCGTGTTTTTTAGCTTCTGGACGAATATATATAAATGGCAGGTTTAAATAATCTGCCACAAGCATACCAATACCAATAGCACCAGTAGCTACACCAGCAATAACATCTGGCTTGCCATAAAGCTCTTCTACTTGTCGAGCCATATGCTCACGAATAAAATTTCGAATTGTTGGGAATGACAATACAATGCGGTTATCGCAGTAAATAGGGGATTTCCATCCGCTAGCCCAAGTAAACGGTTCTTGTGGTTTCAATTTTATTGCGTTTATTTGCAACAATAACTCAGCCGTTTTCTTGGCGGTTTCTTTATCTAAAATCATACTGCAAATGTATAAAGTTTTTGTGAATGATGTGCCAATAATGCTTTCTACTGAAAAGCAAATAGGCAAGGAGTATACCAATATTCCCATAAAGATTGCTAGGCTTAAGAAAATCATTAAAAAAATAAAGAAAGGAAAACTTACCTACGTTAACCTTTACCATAAAAAAGAGGAGAAACTCTTTAAGCATTTAAAGCGAAAACTACCTGTAGTTGTTGCTGGAGGCGGACTGGTTTATAATGACAATCAAGAAATTTTATTTATTTATCGAAATGATAAGTGGGATCTTCCTAAAGGTAAGATCGAGAAAAACGAAACAATAGAAGAGTGCGCTATTAGGGAAGTTTGGGAAGAAACTGGCGTAGAAGACCTAAAGATTACCAAACTTATTACTAAGACGTATCACGTTTTTAAACGTAATGGCAAGTTAAAGCTTAAAGAGACTTGGTGGTATGAGATGCACACCCCTTATACTGGCGAACTTACACCACAGCCAAGTGAAGGTATTGAAAAGGTAAAGTGGAAAAACTTTGCAAAGTCTCAGAAAGCATTGCAAGGCTCCTATGAAAACATAAAGCTATTGTTCCCTAAAGAGTATCTTACAATGCATCCTAATGACCGTGTTGGTATTTAAACTTCTGTAGAGTCTGACTTGCTACCGAAAATCTTTTTCTTAAAGATTCCGAAAGCGCCTACTACACCAATGGCTATAACTTTCCAGAATTTTAGTATTAATGCAAAAAAACCAGCTTTTGCTAAAATTTTACCAGCAATTAATCCACCTATTCCGTAAGCGGCGACAGTATCTATGTCTGGGTTAAAATCTGCATATCTGTTTCCTTCATTAAACTCTACACTACTTAGTATAGGATCTAAATCATTTTGAACCATAGGTAAAACATTCATTTCTCCAATAACATTCATAGTTAGAAACCCTTTTCTACCTAAAACTCTAATGTTATAGTTTAATGTGTTAGTTTCATAATTTTCAAAATGAAGTTCTTTAGCCCAATGTAATTTTTTGGTAGTATTATCATAATATGGTGGTTGTGCCCAACCAATAAGTTCTATACCATCATAGCCTAATTTTTTACGTTCTTCATTCATAGCTTCAGACTCTTCTTGCATGGTTTCTAAAAGCTCATCATAATCTATATCTTCTGCATCTTCATCTTCAATAAAGCCATCTTCTGTATAGGTAATTTCTACAGCGTATGTAAAGTTGTCTGAAAGTGGATCTATATCTTCTGGGAAAAGTAAGCCTAAAGTTTCTTCAGGCATATTTCCCCACAGGTCTTCTAAAACGTATTTAGATTGCTCTGCATTTAAAAATTTATAACCACTAGGTACTTGTAATGTGGCTAGGTCTTCATTTAATGAAATTGATCCGTATTCATAGTTAAACGATGCGTGAATACTGTCTACAAGAATTTCGTATTCTTCATCTGATAGTTCATCAGACTCAACTTCTGTGTCGTCTAAAATTGTAGTTTCGGTAAGTGTTTCCACATCATCCTGTGCAATGGCAACGTAGGAAAATGCAATTAATGCAATAGAGAGTAAAAAATGTTTCATGTTGATATATGGTAAGTTAGGTTATAAATATATATCAAATTGAAACCCTTAATTTTCTACAAGATTATTTTTTGTGAAAATTTAAAGGATTGTTGTAGTATTTATTCTAATCTGTAAACAGGATACTGTAAATGAGCACTTTCGTAATTTGGGGATTGTTTATGTAACCAATCTAACTGCAAATACCAATTACTTCTAAATGATTTATCTGATGCTTTTTTGGCTTCAAATTCTTCTTTAAGTTTTGGGTTATCTTTTAATAGTTTTTCAGCTACCTCTTCAAAAACATAAGGTGAAAACCCTTCTTTTTGTTGAAGTATACTATCAAAGAAATTCCAATTAAAAAACGAATCGATAGCAGATGGTTCTAAGGTTTCTAATACATACCTAATTCCTGGCTGGTCGGTATCAATTTTATAATCACCTTTCCTAAATGTAATTTGGTTTTCAGTACCAGTTACTTTTGTATTTGAATGAAGGTAATGACCTTCATAAGCACTATTACGTGTTTTATAATCATCTATTCGGTAAGCTGTTACTGTTAGCGTTGTATCTTTATCGAATCTCTCTAGCTTAATTTTATTTAAACGTAGTAGCGAGATGACCTCTTGCCAACCTTGTGGTATAATATAAGATTTAGGAACAGATACAGTACGTGTTGGTGTAATGTTATTGTAATAAGATACTTCTTTTGTAAACGGTTTGTCGCGATCATACTTTAAGCGTTGTAATCCTGTAACCTTGCTTTTAATACGTTCTGCCTCATACCCTTTAAAATTTAATGAAGATTTAGTCGTGCTGTCTGTTTTATATTCTAGCGGATATTCGGTTAAACCTCTATAATAGTCTTCATTTTCTTGCCTTAGTTTTTTAATTGTTTCACCATCTTCTTCAAGCATATCGATTACGGTTCGCATAAACTCATAAGTACCTTCCACACGTTGCTTATAAGGTTTAAGCATATGCGTTTCAACCATCATTCCTAATGAATTGAATAGAGTAGTGTACCCTGTAGAATATCTTGGATGATCCATAAATTGAGAAAACCCAGTTTCAGGAACTTGATTAAATACATTTACGTAGGGAGTAATAGGCCAATTCTTCTTTTCTAATTGATCTTCTAAATTTGGCATAAAACTGTTGTGTAAATAATTACCCAAACTGCCGCCTAATTTATTATGCTGTGTAAATAAATGTGTTAAAGTATATTGGTAATCTGCGCCGTTGCTCACATGATTGTCAATAAATACATCTGGCTTTAAGGTGTGGTAAATTTTTGCAAATGCCTTTGCATTTTTTGTGTCAGACTTTATAAAATCTCTGTTTAAGTCATAGTTTCTTGCGTTACCTCTAAACCCGTATTCTTTAGGACCGTTTTGGTTGGTTCTTGTTGTACTGTTTCTATTTAACGCACCACCAATATTATAAACTGGTATTACTGCGACTATAGTATTTTCTGGAGCTTTAATTCTGTTTTCGGCAAAGTCCCTTAGTAACATCATAGAGGCATCTATACCGTCACTTTCTCCTGGATGAATACCATTATTAATTAAGATTATATTTTGTTTTTCACCATCATTAAACTCAGACTCAAATGTGCGATTGGCATTGTAGGTAACAATATGTAGAGGTTCACCAGAATCTGTGTCATCCATTTCATAAATGGCAATTGCTTGATGAGATTCTGCTAAATTTTGATAATACGTAATAACCTCTTCATAAGTAGCGGTTTCAGTTCCGTTAGAATTTTCAAATCGTGTTTCAAAATCAAATTCTGTAGATAGTTTGTATTTTGAAAAGTCGCAACTGCTCAAACTAAAGATGCACAACATTAGAAGTGAAAAGCGTAAGATCATAATTGTAATTTTAAATGCTAAAGATATTGATTATATAAAAAAGTGACGATAGCAGACGCATTTCATTTCAAAAACGTAGTTTAGTCTTATTAATTCTATTCTTAACTTATGAAGAAGGCGCTTTCTATCTTGATGCTTTTATTTATAAATGCCATTTTTAGTTATAAATATCTTTCTAGGGAGTTTGACAATGCTTGGATTGTTGCGGCTATTTTAGTTGTAATACAACTCTTTGGTTTTCTTTATTTAAGTAAAATTAATATACCTAAAAAATTGTTTAATAGCGCTGTTATAATAACAGGGTTAGGAATAATAGCTTTAGTTGTAATTGCTTATCTAAAAATTCCATTAGACACATTAAATGTAGACAGATGGAGTGTTATAGATTCATTTTGGTCTTTTTATTTTGATGGTAAGTATCCTTATTTGGCAAGTTCTCATATGGGAAATCCGCCAGGATCTATGCCAATGTACTTTATACTATCCTTGCCTTTTTGGTGGTTGGGCGAGTTAAGTATTTTTAGTAGTCTTGGCTATTTATCTATACTCTATCTATTAGTATATAGGTATAACGATTTAAAAACTCGCAAAGGTATATTGTTATATATAATGACCTCTATTTTTATGGTTTGGGAACTTACAGTAAGAAGTAATATAATTACAAACACAGTGCTAATTATGATTGCTTTATATTGGTTACAGCACTCAGATATTAAGAACTTAAAGAAGAGTTGGCCTCTTGCAGTAGTATTAGGACTATTATTAGCAACGAGAGGGAATTTTGCAGTTGTTTACATATTATTCTTCATGTTTCCATTAGTGAAAAAGCAAGTAACATTTTTACAGTTATTTAAATTTACAGCACTTTCTGCAACTGCATTTGCTTCTGTTTTTTTAATTATTATAGCAGTATATGGTACAGTGTTTTTTGAGGCAAACCCATTTATATTTCACTCTACATTGTTTGTGCCTACATCATATATTATAGCATTTTTTGTAATTGCATTTGTACTTTCATTCTTCTCAAAAACCCAAGACGACTTGTATTTTTACAGTGGTTTAACTTTGTTTAGCATTATCTTACTTTATGCTATTAACCTAGTAAATATTTACGGTTTTACAGAAGCTTATACAGAGCGCAGTTGGATAGATATTTCTTACTTTTTATTTTCTGTGCCATTCTTATTATTCTATTTACTTAAAAGCCAGCCGGTAGCTTCAAAATAAAATCTTTTAACTAAAAAATTAGTTTAAACTAAATATTTAGTTATATTTGAATATTCAGTAACGAATTTATTCAAATTTTGAAGACACTTACCAAAGCAGAAGAAGACGTAATGCAAATCCTTTGGGATTTGGAAGAAGCTAATGTAGCCTCTATTATAGAGAAGTTGCCAGAGCCTAAACCTGCCTATAATACCATATCGACAATTGTTAGGATTTTAGAAAACAAAGAATTTGTTGATTACAGGAAAGAGGGCAGAGGCCATATTTATTTTCCAAAAGTAAAAAAGGAAGACTATAGCCATAAAACCCTAAATAAGTTTGTTGATGGCTATTTTCAAGGCTCATTTAAAAGTATGGTGTCTTTTTTTATGAAGGAAAATGATATTAGTATTTCTGAATTAGAAGATGTCTTAAACCAAATGAACAAAAATGAAAACTCATGATACAGACAATTATAGAAATACTAGTGTTTCAAGTACTGTTTTTAGCAGTGTATGAGTTGTTTTTAAAGAATGAAACCTTCTTTAATGCAAACAGAATATACCTTTTGGTAACACCAATCTTAAGTTTGGTACTTCCCTTTATTTCGTTAGATGTATTTAAGACAGAAATAACAACACCATTCTTCCAGCAATTACCAACTGTTTTTATAGGAGATGTTTCAACAGTACAACAAACAGAATCATCTGTATGGTCATTACCTATGGTTTTGTGGTTAGTTGGATCTGGTATTGCCTTATTGTTAATGTGTATAAAGTTAATTCAGCTTTATAAGTTGAAAGAAAAGGCTACTCAAGAAAAACTAGAGCAATGTAAAATCTATATAATTCCGCAGTCCACCTTGGCGTTTTCATTTTTCAATACTATTTATATAGGTAAGGATATTTCTGAGCCTAAGCGTAAAAGCATCTTAGATCACGAGCTGGTTCACGTTAAAGAAAAACATTCCTTAGATCTTTTTCTATTCGAAATTTTGAGAATTGTGTTATGGTTTAATCCACTAGTATACCTATTTCAAAAACAATTGCGCGTATTACACGAGTATATAGCAGATACTAAAGTAGCGGCACGACAAACCAATTCTAATTATTATCAAGACTTACTTACAGAGGTCTTTCAAACACAGAACTTATCATTCACCAATACATTTTTCAATCAATCTTTAATCAAAAAACGAATCATTATGTTACACAAAAACAGATCAAAATCGAAGTTTAAACTAAAGTACCTTTTAACAATTCCATTAGTATGCGGAATCTTATTTTACACCTCTTGTCAAAGCGACAACTCTGTAGTGCAAGAAGATACATCTGTTGAAAACAAAATTGTAGAGTTAGAAATGTCTTTAGAAGATAAAGGCTCACTCACAAAAGAAGAGCAAGTGCTTTTAACTAATCTAAAAGCAATAACAAACAAGGAGGATACCTACCTTAAAAATGGTAATGTAGAAGTTATAGAGGTTGTTGAAACAGATGGCTTAGCTACAACGGATGTACCTTTTTCAATAGTTGAGCGTGTGCCTACATTTCAAGGATGTACAGGTACAAATACTGAGTTAAAAACTTGTATGTCTAACAAAGTTTCTCTGTTTGTACAGGAAAATTTTGATGTAAAACTGGCAAAACGTTTAGGGTTAAGTGGTACACAGAAAATTTATGTTGCATTTAAAATAGATAAAACAGGAGAAGCAACAGATATTAAGGCTAGAGCACCTCATCCAGAATTATCTGAAGAAGCAACACGTGTTATTTCTAAATTACCTAAAATGTCTCCAGGATTGCAAAGCGGTAAGCCTGTAAATGTTTTATACTCTTTACCTATAGTTTTTGAAATTGCAGAATAAACTAATTACATATATACTAATAAGTATTTGCATTGTAACTAAAGCCCAATCTCAAGATCGGGCTTTAGCTATTGCAGACAGTCTTTATGCTATTGGCAGTTACACAAATGCTATAAAAGCTTATAACAGCTCTAGCTATAAAAACAACCAATTACTTAAAATAGCAAAAGCCTATGAAACTTTAGGTCAAACTAATTCTGCTTTAAAATATTACAAGAGTTATATAAGAGTTAATCCAAAATCAACAACTGCTATTTTAGCTTACGCAAAACTATTAATATCTAAAAATGACTTTAAAACTGCAGACAGCTTACTATTAAGTATATATGATGCTAATAAAGACAATCCCAATATACCTTATCAATTAGGGATATCTAAAGATGTTCAGAAAGATTCTTCTGCAACACAATATTTTGAGCAGACATTAAAAATAGATAGCACGCATACAAATGCTAAATATAGATTAGCAAAATTTTATGTTGTTAAACGAAAGTTTAATAGAGCAGAACCTTTAATTACGTCGTACTTATCTAACAATCCAGATGATATTAGATTTTTAAACTTACAGGCACTTCAATATTTTCACCAAGAGAACTATCACGACGCGATAGTGCATTATAATGAGTTGCAAGCTTTAGGAGAACATACAGAACAACTCTATAAAAACTTAGCGGTATGCTACTCAAAAACCTATCAATACAATAAATTGATTAGTGTTTATAAAGAGTTATTAAATACGTACGACAATCAAAATGGCTCTTGGCACTATGGCTTAGGACGCGCTTATTTTTTTGAGGGTAAAATAGATGAAGCTCAAAAGCATATAAATTTAGCGTTACTTATTTTAGACCAACCTTTAGATGATTATTATTTAAATTTTGCAATGACCTATGTTGAGCAACAAAACTATGCTGAAGCTATAAAGTTTTTAAAAATTGCTATTGAAGAAAATTCTGAGAATAAAATGGCTCACTATCAATTAGCAGTGGCTGCAGATAATTATTATGAAGATAAAAACGCTGTATTAAATATGTACCAGCGTTATATTGATAAATTTGGTACAGAAACTAATTTAAGCATTCTGGTGAAACGAAGAATGAGTGATTTAAAGAAAGAACAGCATTTTAATGCAACAGAAAAAGATAACTAGAATTACTTTACACGAACTGCCTTTGGAACTAAACCCGTATAATCACCATTGTTTCTAATTACATCTCTAACAATTGAAGATGAGATATAGCTCTTGCCAGAAGAGGTTAGTAAAAACACAGTTTCTATTTCTGCCAACTTTCTATTAGTATGCGCTATAGCTTTCTCAAATTCAAAATCTCCAGGATTACGTAAACCACGCAATATAAATTGGCAATCGTTTTTCTTCGCAAAATCTACTGTAAGACCTTTGTAGGTTACTACTTTTATCTTAGGCTCATCTTTAAAAGTTTCCTCTAAAAAATTCTTACGCTCTTCAAGAGAAAACATATATTTCTTATCGGCGTTTACACCTATAGCCAAAAATACTTCATCAAAAAGTGTGAGACCACGTTCAATAATATCGTAATGCCCTAATGTAATAGGATCAAAAGAACCAGGAAAAATAGCACGTTTCATAAGGTTGGAGTCTTAGGAATTGTTAGTGAGATAAAGATACTTAATTAAAAATAGACTAGTGCATTGCAGCAGCTATCACATTACTAAATAAATCTTTTAATGAAATGCCAGCTTCTGCAGCTTGTTGTGGTATAATGCTAGCTTCACTTAAGCCAGGACAAGTATTTACTTCAAGAAAATGAGGCTCATTATTATGAAAGATAAATTCTGCTCTTGTAAGCCCTTTTAACTTTAAGGTCTTGTAAATTTTAATTGCTATTTGTTGTACTTCATCACGTTGGGCATCAGAGATTCTGGCAGGTGTTATTTCTTGAGATTGCCCGTTGTATTTTGCCTCGTAATCAAAGAAATCATTTTCAGAGACAATTTCTGTTATTGGTAAAGCGGTTATAGTAGTGTTGTAGGTAATTACACCTACAGAAACTTCTGTACCATCTAGAAAACTTTCAACCAAAACTTCATCATCTTCTTTAAATGCTACATCTAATGCCTTTGGAAATTCTTCAGCATTATAAACTTTACTTATCCCAAAACTGCTACCAGCTTTATTTGCTTTCACAAAACACGGTAAGCCAACTTTAGAGATAATCTGATTTACATTTACAGTGTCTCCTTTATTTATAAACACATTTGTAGCGGTTTTAATGCCATAAGGTTTAAGAACGCTAATAGTATCCCTTTTATTAAAAGTGAGTGCGGCACTATAAAAATCGCAAGCAGTTTGAGGTATGTTTAACAGCTCCAAATAGGCTTGTAGTTTACCATCTTCGCCTGGTGTGCCGTGTATTATATTAAAAACAACATCAAACCTTATTGTCTTGCCTTGCTTTATAAAAGAAAAATCATTTTTATTTATAACATAACTATGATTTTCATCATCAAAAGCTAGCCATTCTTCTTTAAGTATATGTACTCGGTAAGGTGTGTATTTTTCTAGGTCAATGTGTTTGTAAACAACATTTCCGCTGTTAAGTGAAATTTGAAATTCACTTGAATATCCGCCCATAGCGATGGCCACAATTGTTTTCATTTTCAATAAAATTAGAAAGGAAACGTTATTTGCTTAACAATTTCAAAAGTAACTCGAAATACGCTACTAACAAAACGCAAGCTATTTTATATCTTTGCGTCTTAACCTTCACAAATGAGCATTGTAAAATTTATTTTTAGTAAGACATTCTTAATTCAAGTTGTCTTAGCAATTGTAGCAGTTTTTGTAATCTGTTATATCGCATTATGGTATTTAGATATATCTACCAATCACGACCAGCGTATCGAGGTTCCAGATCTTTCTAGAATGGCATTAGATCAGGTTGATACTCAATTGGAAGAGCTAGACCTTAGAAGAGAAATATTAGACTCTGCTAATTACAATCCAGACTTCCCTAAATATTCTGTGATAGAGCAAGTACCTGCTGCAGGTAAGTTTGTGAAAGAAAATAGGAAAATATACCTTACTTTAAATCCGTCTGGTTATGGAACTATCGAAATTCCTAACCTTATAAGACGTACGCGTAGACAAGTAGAACCTACATTACGTTCTTTAGGGTTTGAGATAGGAGATGTTACTTTTAAGCCAGATATTGCTAAAGATGCTGTGCTAGAGTTACGCCATAAAGGCAAACGTATAGAACCAGGTGATATGCTTATGAAAACGTCTAAGATTGATTTAATTTTAGGAGATGGTTCTGGAAGATATAATGGTAATCTGGATAATGATGATGATAATGACGGAACACAAGACACCAATGACACAGAACAGTAAACTTAGCCCTAAAGGGTTTGACACATCAAACTCATCAGAAGATAATGATGATGACCTGTATGAACACTATGCCTTTACAGCTAGCAAAGGACAGGAACCGTTACGAGTAGATAAATTTTTAATGAATTTCATTGAAAATGCAACACGTAATAAAATACAGAAAGCAGCCAAAGAAGGTAATATTTATGTAAATGATGCTGTTGTAAAACAAAACTACAAAGTAAAAGCAGGCGATGAGGTTAAGGTGTTATTTGAGCATCCGCCTTATGAAATGTTGCTTACGCCTGAAGATATACCTTTAAACATTGTTCACGAAGATGACGATGTACTGGTAGTTAATAAGCCTGCCGGTATGGTTGTTCATCCTGGTCATGGTAATTACTCAGGAACCTTAATAAATGCATTAGTTTTTCACTTTGATAACTTACCAAATAATAGCAGTAACCGTCCAGGTTTAGTGCATAGGATTGATAAAGATACAAGTGGTTTATTAGTTGTAGCTAAGACAGAACATGCAATGACGCATTTGTCTAAACAGTTTTTTAATAAGACAAGCTCTAGAGAATACATAGCCTTAGTATGGGGAAATGTTGAAGATGATCAAGGTACTATAGAAGGTCATATTGGAAGACACCCTAAAAATAGATTACAGAATACCGTATTTTTAGAAGATGATGCCGATGAAAAAGGTAAGCCAGCCGTTACACATTATAAAGTGATAGAGCGTTTAGGGTACGTAACATTATTATCTTGTAAATTAGAAACAGGACGCACGCACCAAATTCGTGTTCATTTAAAACATATTGGTCATACTCTTTTTAACGATGAACGTTATGGAGGTGATAAAATCTTAAAAGGAACACACTTTAGTAAGTACAAACAGTTTGTGGATAATTGCTTTAAAACGTTACCACGACAAGCCCTACACGCTAAAACTTTGGGGTTTGAACATCCAGTGTCTGGCGAGTGGTTAAGTTTTGATTCTGAAATCCCAAAGGATATAAGTGACTGTGTAGACAAGTGGCGTAATTATGCCACACACGCTATGGACTAATAGCATCCTATTTCTCTATATTTCTATAAATAAATTCGTTGTCAAGCATTTTTAGCAACGCTAATTAGGTTGTATTTTTGACAATATATCCACGCCATTACTATGGTTATAATTAATGTTACGAGTATAAAGAATTGTTTATGAAGATAGTAGTTTCTCCAGCAAAGAGTTTAGATTTTGAAACCAAAATGCCTACCACGCGTGGTACACAACCCACATTTTTAGAACAGGCTGCTCAAATAAATAGAAAACTAGAGACTTTTTCTAAAGCTAAACTAGGTAAGTTAATGAGCATTAGTGATAAGCTTGCTGACCTTAATTACCAACGTTATAAAGACTTTACTGAAACTCATGACAAGAAAAATGCACGGCCAGCAATGTATGCTTTTGCAGGAGATGTTTACACAGGTTTAGATGCTTATACAATAGAAGAAGAAAAGATAGATGCTGTAAATGATAGATTACGAATCTTGAGTGGTATGTATGGAATTTTAAAACCTTTAGATTTTATACAACCATACCGCTTAGAAATGGGAACAAAATTACCTGTAGGACGAGGAAATAAAGACCTTTACGACGTATGGAAAGAACCTGTTACTACATACTTAAATAACGAGCTTGAAGATGATGAGTTATTTTTAAATTTAGCAAGTCAAGAATACTTTAAGGCAGTTGATACCAAGGCTCTAAAAGTTCCTGTGATTTCACCGGTTTTTAAAGATTTTAAAAATGGAAAACTTAAGATAATAGCTTTCTTCGCTAAAAAAGCGAGAGGAAGTATGGTACGTTATATAGTCGATAAAGATTGTAAAACACTTGAAGACGTTAAAGGTTTTGACTACGAAGGCTATCGTTTTAGTGAAGTACATACAGAGAAAGCACAAGAACCAGTTTTTATTAGATAGCTGTTAAAAGATTAATTTGAAAGACTATTAAATTTAGAACTACCTAAACCCGAAACTATCTTTCATCATACGCATCCATACCAGCCTTTTATTCCAAAACATACAACAAAACTGATAGTTGGTACATTGCCACCACCACGTTTTACAACGGGTACTTTAAAACCAAATGACGTGGCCTTTTCTTACGGAAGTATAGATGGTCTACTTTGGCCAGTTTTAGAACAAGTATTTCAGGTGTCTCTCGATTACGAAACCACAGATGTTGCTATTTCACAACGAAAAGCGTTATTAAAAAAACATCATATTGGTATTTGTGATATTGTGGATTCAGCATATAGAGATAAGGTTGACGCTTCAGATGTTGGATTGCGGGATATAAAATTAAGAGACCTTATAGCTTATCTGGAAAAGCATAAGACTATACACACACTATTGTTTACTGGTGGTAACAGTAAAAATGGACCTGAATATTTTTTCAGAAAACATTTAAAGGAATATCAGTTAAAATTAGAAGTAGTGAATAATGATGTGCCTAGAATACATCAATTTACAATGCCATCTTCTAACCGCATGATTACAACCGTATCTTTAACCTCACCGTCAGGATCTGCAAATAGAGCAGTAGGTAGTATACAGTTGTATAAAGATTTAAAAAAACAAAACCCGAAATTCAATACAATTGATTTCCGAGTCTTGCAATACAGAAAGTTTTTCACAAATCTGTAAGAGAAAATTTAAATGCCTTAAGCGTTTAAATTATTTTTTATTCTGTTGATCTTTGATTGTTTTTTCATCAATATCAACTTTATTAGTTTCTATATTTCTGTTTCCTGTAGGATTCGTTGGATGTTTTTGTTCCGTCTTCCTTTCAAATTTCTTATCCATAATTCTGTATTTTTTTGTTTGATATCTAAATTTAAATATTAAACAGAAGAATGTAAAACTATGACTTCTAAGACTTTGTTAAACTATCTTATGGTTTTAACAAATTGAGGAATATTTGCAACACCTTCTTTAGTAAGATGTTTTATAAATGCAGATCCTATAATTGCTCCTTTAGCATTTGCAGTAGCATCTTTAAAGGTTTGCTCATCTTTAATCCCAAATCCAACAATTTGTGGATTTGTTAAATTTAAATCTTTAATTCTTTTAAAATAAGATTGCTGCGCTTCTCCAAATCCGCTTGTACTACCTGTAACACTTGCTGAACTCACCATATAAATAAAAGCGTTTGAAGCCTCATCTATTTGCTTTATACGCTCATCTGATGTTTGTGGAGTAATTAAGAATACATTGGAAAGGTTGTGTTTTTCGAAAATCCCTTTATAATGGTCTTCATATTCTGCTAATGGTAAATCTGGGACAATTAAGCCATCAATACCTATTGCTTCACATTCTTTACAAAATGCTTCAAACCCAAATTGCAACATAGGATTAAAGTATCCCATAATAATTAAAGGGATAGAAACTTGAGATCTTATATCTCTTAATTGCTCAAACAAAAGTTTGGTAGTCATACCATTTTGCAATGCTTTTGTTGAACTTTCTTGTATGGTAGGTCCATCTGCTAAAGGATCACTAAAAGGTAAACCGATTTCAATCATATCTACACCGCTATCTTCGAGTGATTTTATGATTGTAACAGTATCGTTTAGTTCTGGATAACCTGCTGTAAAGTAAATAGACAAAAGTGTTTTGTCTTCAGCTAATGTTTTGTGTATTCTGTTCATAGTCTGCTAATGTCTTGCAAAAATAAGCAATCGTTAGAGCTTTAAATAGAATAAAGTGTTAGTCTTTTCTCAATAATTTATCTGTAACTTTCTTTACACCTTTAGATGCTGTATCTTCTATTATTGTTAAGCGTTTAGATGCCTTTACGTTTGGTTTAGGATCTATAAAATAAATAGGGGTTTCCTCGTGTACAAAATTTATTAGACTAGCTGCTGGATACACCTGCATAGAGGTACCAATAATTATGAGTATGTCTGCCTGCTCGGTAATAGATATTGCGTGATCGAGCATTGGTACTGCTTCGCCAAACCAAACTATGTGAGGCCTAAGTTGGTGATTGTGTTCACAGAAATCTCCTAGGTTTAAATCTGTTGTCCAGTCTAGCACTAAGTTTTCATCAAAAGTACTTCTTACCTTATTAAGCTCGCCATGTAGATGAATTACATTACTGCTACCAGCACGTTCGTGAAGGTTATCTACATTTTGAGTGATGATATGTACAATAAAATGCTCTTCTAATTTAGCGAGACCAATATGACCCTCATTAGGAGATACCTCTTTAAGTTGTTTTCTGCGTTGGTTGTAAAACTCTAATACTAACTCTGGATTACGTTCAAAAGCTTGCGGTGTGGCAACTTCCATCACGTCATGACCTTCCCAAAGGCCGTCTGCATCTCTAAAGGTTTTGAGGCCGCTTTCGGCGCTCATACCAGCACCAGTTAATACTACTATGGTTTTTTTAGAAGATTCTGTTTTCAAAATTTCTGTTTTACTTAAAATTACTGAAATTTAATTGAAAGCCTAATCTAACCAGGTTTTGAATTCGTAAAAATTTTGTGGTGCAACACCATGACCAACTGGAAATTCAGAATACTTATAATTAATATTTAATTGATCTAGAAAAGGTTTTGCCTTACGCGCCCAATCAATAGGAATAACTTGGTCTACAGAACCGTGTGAGCAATAAAATGTTAGGTTAGAAAAATCGTTGTCTTGGTAACCTTCAACTAAAATATCTTCATTTACATAACCGCTTAATGCTACTACACGCTTAATTTTTTCTGGGTAGGATAGTGCAACAGCATAACTCAAGATTGTACCTTGACTAAAACCTAGTAGGGTTACATTGTCTTCATCTATTGGATATGCTTTAAGGGCTTCATCTATAAAATTAGAAATCTTATCTCTACTTTCTATTGCCTCTTCTTCATTACTGAATTTTCCGCCAGCGGCATCAAAATTAATTGTGTACCACGCATTGCCATAAGGTTGCATAGGTTGCGGTGCTCTCACAGAGATAACCATATACTTGTCATCTAATTCTGTAGCAAATGAAAATAAATCATTTTCATCGCTACCGTAACCGTGAAACATAAAGATAACAGGTGCTTTTTTGGTTAAAGATGAAGGTTTTATGATGTGGTGTAATGATAAGGGTGCTGTTGTCAAAATTGTAATAGTTTTAGTTTGTTGGTACTATAATAGAAAACCATTTTTGGAATAGAGGACCTAATACAGGAATTTCTTGATACTTGCCTTGTGCAGCACCTATAAAGCCAAAAGCCCACAGTACTACAATAAATACCCAAAATGCAGAAAAGATTAAGAGGCTGTCAAACCAACCAATAACAAATGCCAAAGATAACTGCAGTAAATGTATACCTATTGCTTGCCTTAAATGAAAACCTCCAAATTTAGTAGGGTTATCTTTATGCATAAACAATGCTATAAGTGCACCTATAAATGTTAAGTAGGAGACCACTGCAATAGTTTTTCCTGGTATAATGTTTTCTTGTGTATTCATAATAAACTAAGAAATTATCTATTTAGTTAAGTAATATATCTCCTTGAGAAACTATGCCGTAAACCGTACCTTTTAAAGTAGTGCCAAGTAAAGCTGAATTTTTGGAGGTAGACAAGACATTTTTCTCTGTAAATGTTGAAGATCCTTCTGGATTAAATAAGCTGAAGTTTGCTTTATTACCTTCCTTAATTTCTGAAGTTTTTATATTAAATCTCTGTTTTCCTCGTGTTAGAAAATTAACGATTTCTTCTGTGGTAAATATAGTTTTTAAGGCACCAAAAGCTGTCTCTAGGCCAATGCTACCATAAGAAGCATTTTCAAATTCAGTTTTCTTATGCTCAATATCTATTGGTTGATGATCACTAGTAACCATATCTATTGTGCCGTCTTTTAATCCTTTTCGTAAAGCATCTACATCTGTGGCAGTTCGTAATGGTGGTTGTAGTTTATAGTTACTCTCAAATTCTTCTAATTTATCATCTGTAAGTAATAAGTGATTTACACTTACACTACAAGTAATATCCAATCCCTTCGCTTTTGCATCTTTAATAAGCTCAACAGATTTTGCTGTGGTTATTGTAGGGATGTGAAGCTTTCCTCCAGTATATTCTAATATGAAAAGGTCTCTTGTAATTTGTAATTCTTCAGCTAATGAAGGAATTCCTTTTAGGCCATAAAGTGTACTGTTATGATGCTCATTAACTAATCCTTTTCCAGCAATTTGATTGTCTTGCGGGTAACTTTGTACTAACCCATTAAAATTTTGGGCATAAAGCAGTGCGATCTTTAACAAATTGGCATTAGTTATAGCGTGTTTGTAGTCTCCAAATGTTATTGCGCCATGTTTATGCATATCATACAGCTCTGCTAAATCTACTCCTTTAGAGTGTTTTGTGAGTGCTCCACATATATGTAATGCAACAGCATGAAGTTGAGCTTTGTTTGTAATAGCCACAACTAAAGAGCTAGTGTCTACAATAGGATTTGTTTTAGGATTTAAGACTATATCTGTAAATCCACTTTTTCCTGCTACATTAAGACCATTAGCTATAGTTTCGCGTTCTTCATAACCAGGTTCTCCAAAACTCACACTGGAGTCAAACCAACCTTGAGAAAGATGAAGGTTTTCTAACTTTACCACAGTATCTGCAGAAGTTGTTATAGTTTCTGCAATAGTTTTTATGGTACCATTTTCCACAAGAATATCTACTTGCTTGTTATGAAACGCGCTCTTAGGATCTATTATTTTTGCAGATTTAATTAATATGGTCATTTCAGGAATTTTAAGAGAAGTATTTCTATACAAAGAAATAGTAGTGCAAAAATAACAAACCATTTCCATAAATCGGTTATACTATTGTCTTGTTGCATTTGCTTAAAAAATGAAGATACTTGATTGTTAATTGTAATATTTTCGAGTTGAGAAATATTCTGGTAAGTTAACTCACTTTCGTCACGGTTATAATTATAACTTAGTTTAAGCAATTCTTGATTTTCGTTTTTAACCACATAATTATTTGCCAACTCTGGTAGCTCATTAGTTGTAATCTGAACCTTAGAATTAAAGTTTTGTTGCAATGGTATAAAAGACCCATTTTCACTTTCAATTTTAAGGATGTCATCTTGTGGTAATGCCACATTTACATCAAGACTATTTGCGTTGTTTATAGTATAATATAAGGTTCCGCCTTTTAAGCTTTGTTTGGCTATATTATAAAATGTAGGAACAATTAATGGCGCATTTTTGAAATTTGAATTTTGAGAATTTAATGCAGCTGTAAATCTGTATACATTGCCAGTTTGTTCTAAAAAACTTGAGTTATCTTGATAGCCTAAAACCTTGTTAGCATTGGCGGTTGTTGTAAAATACGATTGTACCTTAGGGTATTGAAAGTTATCTATACGCTTATCAAAAACACCTTCATAAATAGGATGCGCAAAGACTATATTGGTAATTTGTTTTTCCTGATTTTTTAACTCAGATAAAGGTGATAATCCTAATTGGTTAAATAAAGAATTGTAACTGTTTATATTAGCTTCTTGTGCTGGTACAATTATTACAGTACCGTTTGCTGCTGTTAATTTATTTAAAATAGTAGCAAGCCCATTTGGTAATTGCAAGACTTCATTTAAAATTATACAGTTAGCATTATTTAATTGGTTGTAATCTAATTGAGCAGTTGTTGAAGTGATAAGTTCAAATTCTGGTGATTTATATAGTTTTTTTAGATAACTATCATCTACATCACTAATTGCAATTACCTTAATAGGATCTGGTTTGTTAATGCTAAAATATAGTATGTTGTCATATTGTAAACCAGTATCTTCTACACGAATATTGCCGTTAATACTTTCTGGGTTTTGTATGTTGAAAACTGTTTCTGAAGTGCTGTTTTCCTCAAGTTGCACACTTGTTTTGGCTAAAAGTGTGTTACCGTCATAAAGAGCAACAGGAAGTGTTCCTGATAGTGAACCAGTACTTGATATTTTTGTAGCTAATGTGATAGAATTAATGCCACGATCTTTAACGTAAACACTATCGACAGAAAGGTTATCTTTATTTACAGGTGAAAGTTGTACAAAGTTTACAGAGATCTCCTCAGGAGTTTGCTGAAATGGATCGTCATTAATTTGAAAGTCTGAAATAGCAACAAAATTCTTTACAACACCTTTGGTTTTTGAAAACTCATTTTTAGCACGTATTAAAGCAGTGTTTACAGATATGCTTTGAGCATCATAAGTAATTTCTTGTATCTCATTTCGAGACTCTCTTAACGTTGTATTTTTTAATCTATCTGTATTTGTAAGAAGAGTAAAAACTTCATCTTCAGGAAGTGTTTCTAATAACTCCTGAATGGCTCTTTTTAAAAGTTCACCCTTTTGCCCCTTTGCCTGCATGCTAAAGCTGTTATCTAAGTAGATTACAGTCTCTTGTGGTTTAGTAGCATTATCATTTGCAGTAAAAAAAGGTTGAGCAAAAGCAATTATTAAACACGCCATTAATAAGAGACGTGAAAGTAATGTAAGCCATTTTTTAAGTTGAGAGCTTTTTCGTGTTTGTAAGATTACGCGTTGGAGGAACTTAACATTGGTAAACTCTTCTTTCTGAAATTTACGAAGCTGAAAAAGATGTACGATAATAGGAATTACCAGTAAAAAAAGCGCGTAAAGTAGTTCTGGGTATTTAAACTGCATTCCTATTTAGTGTATACGCCAAATATAGTGATGTATACCTAAATATATAATACTTGTACTGGGTTTCTGTATAACTTAATTAATAGTTAGTGTTGTTGGCTTTTCAACAGTAAAGGTAAAGGTTGTGAATTTTCCAAATTCTGAAGTTACAGAGATCTCACCATTTAGTTTTTTTACTAACTTCTTAACTATCGAAAGGCCAATGCCATTTCCTTTTTTTCCTCTATTATCAGTTTCACTTGCTGTTTTAAACAGCTTAAAAATTTCTTTGTAATTACTTTTTTCAATGCCAGGACCATTATCGGTCACCGTAAATTTATAATGTGATTTGTTTTCAGTAACATTTACACTAATAATGCAGTTGTCTTTATCATTGTATTTAACGGCATTTGAGAATAAGTTGGTGAAAATCTGAGTTAAAGCAATTTTATTTGAATTTATAACATGAGTTTCTGTAGGCAACCAAAACTGACATTTTTGAGATGTTAGATTAATTTTTAGCAAATTGTCAAAAAAGGCTTTAATATTAATGGTCTCGAAACTCTTTTGTATACCGTGCTCACTTGTATACATATCTAACATACCAGTTATGTATTCATTTATTGTAAATGAACAATCTTTAATAAGGTTAAGCCTATCTTGACCGTCTTTCCCTAACTTGGTCTTATATTTAGTTTTAATGATGTCTGCAGTAGTAATAATACTTGCAATTGGTAACTTTAAATCGTGTGAGGCCACAGCTGCAAATTCACTAAGCATATCATTAGTTCGCTCTAATTTTTTATGAATATTAGATTGATTTAATTTATGTTTTCTATGGTTTAGTAAATATTCTGCTTGTTTGCCCAAAAGCTTCATCGAAGCTATTTGAGAATCACTTAATTGTCTTGGTTTGTCATCAAAAATACATAATGTGCCAATTGCAAAACCATCTTCACTTAAGATAGGAACGCCTAAATAAAACACTACAGATTTTAGTTCTGTAACAATTGGGTTGTCATGAAAGCGTATATCTTTCCGTGCATCTTCAACAATCATAATATCATGAGGATTATGAATTAAGTGCCCGCAGAATGATAATGACCTAGGTGCTTCAGTAAACGGTACGTTATTATTGGATTTGTACCAATTTCTATCCTTATCTAGAAAGGTTAATAAGGCGTGCTGAACACCACAAATTTGAATAGCTAATTCTGTTAAATTATCAAATTGCTCTTCAGGCTCAGTGTCAACTATGTGGTAAGAATCAACAGCTTGTTGTCTTAAATCTTCTTGTAATGTATAACTAGGTGCTTGCATAGCTTCGAATAATATCTCGGAACACTTTAATAATCAATCAGCTAGCAAAAATAATCTAAAGTCGTATCAAATCATAATATTTTCTTAAAAAACTTAAAAAAATGTTAATTAAAGAATTTTCAATACTACATATAAACAATGAAACCCTTTTAAATAAAGGGTTTCTGGTAATAATAAAGATTTAAATTTTTTTGTTAATTGGAAAACGTTGTTGGTTTACCTATTGTAAAGGTAAACGTGGTGCTCTTACCAAGTTCTGAAGAAACATAAATCCTACCGTTAAGTTTTTTAATTAACTTTTTAACTATTGAGAGCCCAATACCATTTCCTTTTTTTCCTGTATTGTCTTTAGGTAAGGCAGTTTTAAATAGTTTGAAAATATTTCCTAAATGTTCTTCAGGTATTCCTGGACCGTTATCTGTTACAGTGAATTTATAGTGAGAAGCATCTTCAGAGAAATTTACATTAACAATACAACTATTCTTGTCATTGTATTTTACCGCATTTGTAAATAGGTTTGTAAATATCTGTGTAAGTGCAATTTTGTTACTATTTAATACGTGTGTTTCTGAAGGAAGCCAAAACTGACATTTATCTTCACACATATTAATTTTTTGGACACTTTCAAGCAGTTGTTTGAGGTTAATTAATTCAAAATCGTCGCTAAGTCCTTTATCACTTGTATACATTTCCAACATTCCGGAGATGTATTCATTTATTGTAAAAGAACACTCCTTAATTAAACTCAACCTATTTAAACCATCTTCATCTAAAACAGATTTGTATTTAGTTTTAAGGATATCTGCTGTTGTAACAATACTAGCAATTGGTAGTTTAATGTCATGAGAAGCAACTGCTGCAAAGTCGCTTAATAGATTGTTTGTTTTTTCTAATTTTCTATGAGTGTTTTGTAATTCTATAGTATGTTTTCTCGATTTAATATGACTTTCCACCTGTTTGGCTAAAGCCTTCATTGCAGTTATCTGTTCATCTTCTAGGCGTCTAGGCTTATCATCAAAAACACAGAGAGTGCCTAGTGGTAAACCTTCTTCTGATTTAATAGGAACGCCTAAATAAAAAATAGCGGCCTTCATTTCTTCTACTAATGGGTTGTCATAAAAACGCTTGTCTAACCTAGCATCTTCAACAATCATCACTTCTTCAGGCTTATGTATTGCATGACCACAAAAAGAAAGGCTTCTTGGAGATTCTGTAAATGGAACACCTACTGTAGATTTAAACCAATTACGTTCACCATCTAAAAGAGAAATTAAGGATATAGGTGTTTTACATATGTAAGATGCTAACTGAGTAATGTTATCATAATCAATCTCTGGAGGCGTATCTAACAACCTATAAGAACGCAGTGCCCTTTGGCGCTTATTCTCATTTAGTGGAAAACTAGGTGACTGCATATGCAAGAGATATTAATAGCGGAAATGGTTAATTATCAAATAATACACTAAGATATACAATAAATGTTATTTTCTTAATGAGTCTTAAAATTTGTGATTCTTGTTTAGAAACTTTCAAATACTCCTAAACCAAATAGTGCGTAGTCATATTTTACAGGGTCTTTAGGGTCAAGCTTTTTTAAATTCTCATCTAATTCTAAAACTGCTTTTGCGTCGTTTTGCTTTCTAGTAAGTAGGTTTAATTTTCTGGCAACCCTACCAGAATGTACGTCTAAAGGGCAAGAAAGTTTAGAGGGTAATATGGAGTTCCATAACCCAAAATCTACACCATCATTTGGTCTTACCATCCATCTTAAGAACATATTTATTCGTTTTGCAGCAGAGTTTTTGTGAGGATCACTAACATGTTTTTCGGTGCGCTGTAAATGAGGTAATTCAAAAAATATAGATTTAAAATGATGTATGGAATTTTGTAATGAGTCTGAGTCTTGATATTTTGAAAATACAGCCTCCAATCCATTATGAGTATTATATATATGCTTTAAGGCTGAAATGAAATACGCTAAATCTTTACCATTAAATGTTCTATGAACAAATGTTTGCAGAGTTTCCAGATCGTTAGCATTATGGTTACAGATAAAATCATAAGGAGCATTGTCCATTAGTTGCATAAGGTTATTTGCATTTTTAAGGATGCTTTTTCTGTTACCCCAAGAAATTGTTGCTGTTAAAAATCCCGAAATCTCGATATCTTCTTTTTTACTGAAGTGATGCGGAATTTGAATAGGATCTGTTTCAATAAACTCTGGTTGGTTGTATTGTAAGACTTTGCTATCTAAAAATTCTTTCAATTCCGTTTTAGTCATTCGATATTGTTTTGCTGTAAAAACCATCTTTAAGCTCTGTGGTCCTTAATTGTGGTATTACCTTAAAGTTTTGTTCAAAATAGTTAAGTTGTTCATAATTCACAGCAGGAAACGGTACATTACCGGTACCCCAAAAGAAATCAATTTCTAATGGATGATTAAAATTCAAGTTGCCTTTTTTATATGTTTTAAAGTCATCTTCAAATTTTGAATTTGAGTGTGGCATTACTATTTCTGTTATGTTGAAATGACTCAAATTAGTACTGAAACTATTATTTGCTAAAAAATTAATAGGTGTATTTATAATTAAAGGCAACCCTGAAATTAAGATACAAATGGTAAGTAGGCACTTAAGAACAGTTAATCTTTTATATAAAACACTTGCCACGACTAAACATAGTAATATATAAAGCAAGTTAAAATAGAACCTGTAAAGTGGCGATGTGAAAAACAATACGATTAACTGAAGTACATAAAGAACAAATATTAGTGTAGCTGTTTTTTTAATAGTAGTTTTTCTTATAAAGAAAGGTGTAATACATATAAATATTACAGCTATACAATTAAATATACCACGTAATTTACCTAATGTTAACCATTGGTATAAACGTTCTAAAGTAGTTAGGTTTGTATAGTCATCTGGTAACAATAAAAAGCCATATGCTTTAGTCAGGTCAATATAATACTCAGCTAACGCTATAGGAAGTTTCCAGTTTTCATTAATTACATCAAGATATAATAAAGGAAATAATGGATAGCCAGAGATAATACTATTCTTGCCTATAAATATTAGTAATGTTAGTAAAGCAATAGGCAAAACTTTAATAACCTTAGTGCTTAGGGTTTTATAGTGGTTAATAAATAATACTATAGGAAAGCCAATTAATAAAAAGCTTGTCGGTTTTATGAAAATGCAAAATAAAACTAAAGCACATAACACTATAAAGCCATCTGCTTTAGGTAATCTAAAGGATTTCTGAAATATTGAAATACAAATAAATGTTAAGCAATAAATAGGAATATCTTGAGAAGGTGTTCCTATAAATTGAAAGAAAAATAAATTAGCTAAAGGGAAAAGGCCAAAAATTAAATCCCATATATCAACTCTATTTTTAAAATAAAAATTCAACTTATCAAAAGACCATAAAACGGTAAGTAAAAGACAGAATCCGCTTAAATCATTAAAATTCTTAAAAACAAAGTTTAAGTTTAAGGCACTTTGTGTAATATGCCAGCCACTGGTTTGTGCTAAAAAGAAGTGAAGATTGGCAAGCCCTTTTATAAAGCCATAGTCATTGAGTACTGCAATTGTTTGTATATAATAAGACTCATTATCTATTACATAGGGCGCAGAAGCACATTGCATTAAAATTAATACTGCAGTACTAATTAATAACGCTTTTAAAAATGGTGATAATTGCTTAAAAGTATATCTTAAGTGTTTGAGGGTTAGGACAACTTTGTCTTTGTTAAATAAAATTGAAATACAGGAAGTTAATATTAGAAAGAGATGAAACTCCCAATGAATCC
This sequence comes from Croceibacter atlanticus HTCC2559, assembly GCF_000196315.1. NCBI lineage: Bacteria > Pseudomonadati > Bacteroidota > Flavobacteriia > Flavobacteriales > Flavobacteriaceae > Croceibacter > Croceibacter atlanticus. Next base: position 1,771,493 of record NC_014230.1, read on the forward strand.
GTCCCCAAAAAGCCCATATAGAAGCTAATAATGAAATTGAAAATAAGCCAATAAAAGCTACTTCTACACTTTTGTAAGTTTCAATTTTAAATAGTTTGTAAAAGCCTACACCAATTGCTGTACAGATGCTAAATATGTAAATAAATGAAATGGCTATAAGTAGCATGGTAAAATTTATTCTACTGCAAATTACTAAAACAATTGGTTTCCTCTTACGATTCGTATTACATTTGAAATACAAAATTTAAGGATGATAGATTTAAAAAGTGACACGATTACAAAACCTACTAAAGGGATGCTTCAAGCTATGTTTAGCGCAAAAGTTGGAGACGATGTCTATAAAGAAGATCCTACGGTAAATGAGTTAGAAGCCCGCTTAGCAGATATGTTTGGAAAGAAGAATGCATTATTTTTTCCTAGTGGTAGTATGGCTAATCAGGCAGCAATTAAATTACACACTCAGCCAGGAGAACAATTAATTTGTGACAAATGGGCTCATGTGTTTAATTACGAAGGTGGTGGTGTATCGTTTAACAGTGGTGTTTCCTGTAAATTAATAGATGGTAATAGAGGCAAAATAACAGCAAAGCAAGTTGAGGAGAACATTAATGCTCCAGATTTTTATCATAGCCCTAAAAGCAGTTTGGTATGTATTGAAAACACAACAAATAAAGGTGGTGGTGCTTGTTATGATTTAAGTGAATTACAAGCTATAAAGAAAGTAACTACAGCGCATAATTTAGGTTACCACTTAGATGGTGCTCGTTTGTTTAATGCGTTGGTGCATAAAAAACAAAATGCTATGGATTATGGAAACTTGTTTCAAACAATATCTGTATGCTTATCTAAAGGGTTAGGTGCGCCTGTTGGTTCTGTATTAATAGGAGATGAAGATATTATGGAAAACGCAATGCGTGTTAGAAAAGTGCTTGGTGGTGGTATGAGGCAAGTTGGGTATCTTGCTGCTGCAGGACTTTATGCGCTGGATAATCATATAGAAAGATTAGAAGAAGATCACCAAAGAGCAAAGGAGATAGAAAATGTCCTATTAGATCTTAGTTATATAAAAAGTGTTGAGCCTGTTGAAACTAATATTGTAATCTTTTATTTAGACACTAAAATTTCTGGAGAAAATTTCCTAAACCACTTAACAGATAAAGGTATAATTATAAGTGCAATGGGTGAAGGTAAGTGGCGTGTTGTAACCCATTTAGATTATACAGAAGAGCAACACCAAACATTTATAAAAACACTACAAGATTTTAAAAAATAAATAAAAACCCGATGCTAAGTCGGGTTTTTCTAATTTATAGCTCTTTAATACTAGCGTTTGGAGCATTCTCTGAAACAGAAGAAATGCCGTTTTCCATTCCTGCCTCACCAGCATACATTTGGCTGCTACCTATAATCTGACCATTTGAAGCTTTTAGATTAAAATAGAATTTTCCATTTTTTGCAGTCTTGCGTTCAAATTTTGTGTCATCTTGGCTATTCTTTTTTACAGACTCTATACCATTACTAGCAGCACTTTTAGAATTGTAAACTTCACTGCTTAAAATAACTTGACCATTTTTAGCTTTAAGTACAAAATGGTAGGTGTTACCGTCTTCTTTTTTCTTTAATTCAAACATATTGCATTTTTTTATTTACTATAAAATTAGTCATTTAATACAACATTAAAATTCATTTCTTACATAATAAATGTCGTTTATCGATTTATATTGCCTTATGTCGAAATTAATACTAAAAACATATAAATCTTTAACAAATAGTTGTGTGTTTTCATAAATTTAGGATATAATATTTAACTAATCCTTATCAAATATGAAAAAACTAATATTCTCTATCCTTGCAATTGCCGTAGCTGGTTTCGGTTTTGCGCAAGATTTACCAACTAATCCAGAACCAGGTAAATGTTATGTGCGTTGTACAACACCAGACATTTATGAAAATCAAACTGTACAGATAGAGGTAGAGCCAGCTTATAAGAAACTTAGAGTTGTTCCTGCACAATATGAAACACAAACAGAACGTGTTTTAGTAAAGGAGGCAAGTAAAAAATTACGAATTATACCAACAGTTTATGGTACAGAAACAGTTACCTATGTTAAAAAACAAAGTAGTTCTGTTTTAAGTATAAATCCAGCGACCTTCGGTAATAGTGCAGAAACTATCGAGATTAAACCTGCTTATGCACAATGGGAAATGAGTGATGTTCCTCCTGCAGAATGCCAATCGAACAATCCAGAAGATTGTCGTTACTGGTGTTATAAAGGTTATCCTGCAGAGTACCAAACAGTAGCTGTTCGTACTTTAGCTAATGATGCATCAACAAGTTCTTCACCTGTAGCAGAGCAAGCTGGTAGTTATACTAAGCGTGTAGTTACAGAGCCAGCGAGAGTTGTGGAAGAAGAAGTTCCTGCAGAGTATGCTACTATCACGAAAACAGTTTTAGTGAAAGATGCTGGCACAACAGAGGAAACGGTAGCTGCTAAATACAAGACAGTAACTAAAGAGGTGCTTAAGCAAAAAGGTGGTTTAACGACTTGGGCAGAAGTAGATTGTAAATTATTAGAATATACAGACCTTAATATAGTTTGGAATTTAGGTAGTGCTTCTTTAACTAATGCAGCTAAAGCAGAGATAGATGCTAAGTTATTACCAGTAATGCAACAAGGTGTTTCTGTCGAGATTGCATCTCATACAGATTCTAGAGGTACAGCTTCAAGTAACCAAGCATTATCTGAAAGAAGAGCTCAAGCTGTTACAAACTACTTAATTTCTAAAGGAATTAATTCAAGCAAGATAACATCTAACGGCTACGGAGAGTCTAAACTTCGTAATCGTTGTGCAGATGGTGTTTCTTGTACAGAACGTGAGCATACGTTAAACAGAAGAACTCAATTTAGAGTTATAGAAAACTAATAGTCCCCAATAAATTAGTCTTAAAGGCGTTTTGTGTATTCAAAGCGCCTTTTTATATTTAGGCATATCTTTTGTAATAAGATTTTCAAATTCTATATAATGAAATCAATCTTTCTTTTAGTATTTATGTTGTCTTCAGTTTTAATACAAGCGCAACAAGATGATGTATGGTTAACAGATTACAATGAAGCTCAAAAAATAGCCAGGGAAAAAAAGCTGCCATTATTTATGTATTTTACAGGAAGTGATTGGTGTAAACCTTGTATTAAGTTAAAGGAAGATTATTTTGAGACTTCAGAATTTTTAAATAAAACAAATGATTTTGTATTACTTATGGTAGATAGACCTTACCGTTTAGATATTATATCTGAAGTGCAAATGGAAAAAAACAAAGCTCTTATTAAAAAGTATAATAAAGAAAACACCTTCCCATTAATGCTATTGCTAGACTATAAAGGAAAGGTGCTAAAGGATATTTCTGGTTATAGTGGAGACCCACGATACTACAGAGCATTTATTAATGAGAATTCTTAGATTATTTAAACATATCTAAGCCAGGTATATTTGGCATACCTTCTTTGGCAACAGCACCAATTTCTGCTTCATTAATTTCTGTAGCTTTTTTTATAGCTTTATTTAAAGTTAAAATAAGATAATCTTCTAATTGCTCTTTATCTTCTAAAAGAGTGTCGTCTATTTCAATGCTTTTTAAAGTTCTATTTGCTGTAAGTTCAACCTTTAATAAATTGTCGCTTGATTGTTCATTAATTAAAACCGTGTCTAAACGTTTTTTTGTGTCTTCAACCTTTTGTTGGGCTTCTTTTAATTTAGACATCATACCCATCATATCTCCAAACATAGTATTGTAAATTTAAGTTATAGGCAAATTTACTATTTTAGAGTTTCAAACCTTATTTAAGATGAAACAAATCCTACTTTTCAGTCTAGTTATCTTTACTTTTGCATCCGCTTGTAAACAACCTAAAGACAATACCTTGAAAAATACAATTCAACCTCCAATAGCTCAGAAAATTCCAGAAAATTTAGAAAAGCACGGAGATCTTAGAATAGATAATTATTACTGGCTTAAAGACAGAGAAAATGAAGAGGTGATAGATTACCTTGAGCGTGAGAATGATTACTATGAGAAAATGACTGCGCATACCAAAGAGCTACAGTCTAACTTGTTTGATGAGATGAAGTCAAGGATTAAAGAAGATGATAGCTCTGTACCTTATAAATATAATGGCTATTGGTATATAACTCGTTTTGAGAAAGGTAAAGATTATCCAATATATTCTCGTAAGAAAGAAACATTAGATGCTCAAGAAGAAATTATATTCGATTGTAATAAAATGGCAAAAGGCCACAGTTATTTTAAATTAACAGCACTTAGCGTTAGTCCTAATAATGAGTTGGTATCTTATGGTGTAGATACAGTTAGTAGAAGGCAATATACTATTCACGTAAAAAACTTAAGTACTGGAGAAATTTTAAAAGATAAAGTAGCAAATACTACAGGCAGTTCTGTTTGGGCCAATGATAGCCAAACATTATTTTACACAAAAAAAGATCCAGAAACACTACGTTCTTACCAAATACTTAAACATGTTTTAGGTAAACCAACAGAAGACGATAATCTCGTATTTCAGGAAGATGATGATACGTTTAATGCTTATGTGTATAAAACAAAATCTAAAGACTATATTATTGTAGGATCATCTGCAACGCTTACAGATGAATTTAGAATTTTAGATGCCAATACACCAGACGGTCAATTTAAATTATTTGCACCAAGAGAAAGAGGTTTAGAATATAGTATATCTCATTTTAAAGACAACTTTTATATTGTTACTAATAAAGATAAAGCAGAGAATTTTAAACTCATGAAAACACCTATAGGTAAAACTGCGCAAGAAAATTGGGTAGATGTTTTACCACATAGGGAAGATGTTCTCTTAGAAGACATAGACATTTTTAAAGATTACCTTGTTGTAAGTGAACGTAAACTAGGATTGTCTCAAATTAGAGTGATGCGTTGGGATGAAACAGAAGATTATTACTTGCCTTTTGATAACGAGACCTATGCGGCAGGCGCAAGTACAAATCCAGATTTTGATACAGAGATTTTAAGATACGGCTATACTTCGCTCACAACACCATCTTCTGTGGTAGACTTTAATATGAGAACCAAAGAGAAAGAAGTAAAAAAGGAACAAGCTGTACTTGGTGGTAAGTTTGCAAAAGAAAACTACATGTCAGAACGGCTATGGGCAGTAGCAAGAGATGGAAAAGAAATACCAATATCTATAGTATATAAGAAAGGTATTAAAAGAGATGGTAAAAACCCTATTTTACAATATGCATATGGTTCTTATGGGTATACAATAGACCCAACATTCTCTACAACACGATTAAGTTTGCTTGATCGCGGTTTTATTTTTGCAATCGTGCACATTCGTGGTGGTCAATATTTAGGTCGTCAATGGTATGAAGACGGAAAATACTTTAATAAAATAAACACCTTCACAGACTTCATTGATGCAAGCTCATATTTAATAGATCAGAAATATACTTCTCCAGATCATTTGTATGCTATGGGTGGTTCTGCAGGAGGATTGTTAATGGGAGCAGTTGCTAATATGGCTCCAGAGAAATACAATGGTATTGTAGCTGCTGTTCCTTTTGTAGATGTGGTTACCACTATGTTAGACGACTCAATACCGCTAACGACGGGCGAGTATGACGAATGGGGAAATCCTAATGAAAAAGATTACTATGAGTATATGAAGTCATATTCACCTTATGATCAGGTGAAATCTCAGGAATACCCAAATATGTTAGTTACAACAGGATTACACGATAGTCAAGTGCAATACTGGGAACCAGCTAAATGGGTGGCGAAACTTAGAGATTTAAAGACAGATGCCAATGTATTGTATTTAGATACCAATATGGAAGCAGGTCATGGTGGTGCTTCAGGTCGTTTTGAAGCTCTTAAGGAAATAGCTAAAGATTATGCATTTATATTAGACTTAGAGGGAATTACAGAGTAAGTTATATAAAAATAGTATTTTTGCAAGCTGAAACAATAAGTACCCTTATTTATGAAAAAGGAATTACAGGTTTACGATAATATATTGCAATTGGTAGGAGACACACCGCTAATACAGTTGCAGAAAATGACAGAAGATATTTCTGGTACATTCTACGCTAAAGTAGAAGCATTTAATCCAGGACATTCTGCTAAAGATAGAGTTGCTCACTTTATATTATCTCAAGCTGAAGAAAAAGGGTTATTGCAACCTGGAGATACTATTGTTGAAACTACTTCGGGTAATACGGGCTTTAGTATTGCAATGGTAAGTGCTGTAAAAGGTTACAAGTGCATTTTAGCAGTCTCAGACAAGTCATCAAAAGATAAGATAGATATGTTGAGAGCTATGGGTGCAGAGGTTCACGTTTGTCCTGCAAACGTAGCTGCAGATGATCCAAGATCCTATTACGAGGTAGCAAAGAGAATACACTTAGAAACACCTGGCAGCATTTATATTAATCAATATTTTAATGAATTAAATATAGATGCTCATTACCATAGTACAGGTCCAGAAATTTGGAAACAAACTGAAGGTAAAATTACACATCTGGTAGCATGCAGTGGTACTGGCGGAACCATTTCTGGAACAGCTAGATACTTGAAAGAAATGAATCCTGAAATTAAAATTTTAGGGATAGATGCCTACGGAAGTGTATTGAAGAAATATCATGAGACAAGACAGTTTGATGAAAATGAAATATACTCCTATAAAATTGAAGGCTTAGGAAAAAACTTAATTCCTACTGCAACAGATTTTGATGCTATTGATGAATTTGTAAAGGTTACAGATGAGTCTGCTGCTCAAATGGCAAGAACCATTGCTAAAGAGGAAGGATTGTTTGTGGGTTACACAAGTGGAGCTGCTATGCAAGGAGTAAAACAATACGCCTTACAAGGTCAATTTACAAAAGACAGCAAGGTTGTGGTGTTATTTCCAGATCACGGCTCTCGTTATATGGCCAAAATTTATAACGACCAATGGATGGAAGATCAAGGTTTCGAACTTCACGAAAACCTAAAAGCAATTCCAAATTCTCAAAAAATATAAGTTTGACGTTTTTATTCGAAAAATTGACGTTTTAATTTTTCTAAATTATAGTTTTAATGTAAAACGCCAACAATCTTAATTTAAAGATTGTTGGCGTTTTTGGATATTGTAGTCTTATAATTAAATATTCTTATCTATATACTTAATTATTCTCAAAAAATTATTATAAAAAACTCACAAAGCATATTTAACATATTGGTTTTTAGTGATTTGGGTATAAATTTTAACTTAAACTCATAGTTGTAGGAAAAAACATATTAAATTATCATTTAAATATAATTAATAATAATAAAATATCTAAATCATAATACTCTTAACAGGTTAAAAAGTATTATGTCGTTAAATTGTGTATTTCATCGATGTGTTATGAAATGCTTTAATAGTTATTTATATAAGATTAACTTTGCGTTAACAATTAATCATCTTATAAATAGACTTTTATGTTTAAAAAATCAAGCTATCTACTGCTTGTTTTAACATTATTTATGTTAAATAGTTGCTCGGTAGATAATGAAATTGACTCTAGTATTGATAATAATGAAAATTTAGCTATCGATGCTTCATCTGAAAACTTCAGGTACAACCAATCTATTTTAAATAACTCAGATTGTAATTCTTGCGATGGCAAAGTCTCTATCCTAACTCTTAAATATACAGGAGATATGGCTGTTGTCGTAAAAGTGGTTCAGCAAAAAGGAGAGGTTGTAAAAAACAGCTTAGTATTCCCAAACGGTGAATTTACGGTTTATGGAGTTGCTAAGAAAAATACTTTAAGTCCTAAGTTATTTTTCTATAAAAATAATACTCTAAACACAATGATACACACTAGTTGCTCAATTCCAATTGGTCCTGGATTAGTAAGTGGCGATTTCGTTGTAGTCTCTGGAGAAAGCAGAAATGGTGGCATTTTGTGCCCGGTTGATGTTATGCCTGAGGAAGAAGAGGAAGACGAAGATCCAATAATTATCGACTAGTTTTTAAAACTACAATTAATCTACAATTAATCAATCTATAAATAAACATTCATGTTTAAAAATTACAATTACGTCGTTTTTGTTTTAGCATTATTCATGTTAAACAGTTGTACCTCAGATAATATTGATGAGTATAACACTGAAGAATTAGTTATTAATAGCACATATTCAACCAATAATGAAGACTGTGGTGAGTGTGATGGTCGCTTAAAAAACATCTCATTTAAGTACACGGGAAATAGTGCGAAATATTTAGTAATTAAAGGAAGTTACAATAGTGGCACTTATTTTTGTGGTTATGTATACCCAAATGAAACAATTACACTAAATCCTATCGGCAGCAACTCTATACTTCATAGAACATTAAAGTTCTATCAAAATGGTTGTTATATAGGTGCTTTAAAGACAGACTGTACAATGCCAGTTGAGGTAGGTACAACTTATGGTAATTACCAAGTTGTTGGTGGAGAAAGTACTAATAACGGTTTGTTATGCTCTCCAGAAGAAGAGGAAGTAGTAGAAGAAGGTTGTACATCTTGTAATGAGAAGGCAACATCTTTAACGTTAAAGTATGAAGGTTTAGTGGCAGGAATTGTAAAAGTTACTCAAGGGCAAGGTGAGGTAGCTTATAATTCATTTGTATTTCCTGGTTCTAGGTTTACTATTGTAGGAGAAGATAGTGAAGGTACATTAAGTGATCAAATTTCAATCTCTATAAACGGATTGTTAAACACTACAATTAATACAAATTGTGACAATCCTATTGGTCCAGGATTAGTTAGCGGTTTGTTTATGGTAGTTAATGGAGAGAGTAAAGATGGTGGCGAACTTTGCCCTGTTGCAGATATGCCAGACGATACTGAAAATAATGAAAATGAGGGAATAATTATAGATTAAGCCTAAGTTTTCATAATAAACAAATTAAGAAACACCTGCAGTTGCAGGTGTTTTATTTTATACTCTACTTAAGAATTTGCAAAGTGTATTGGTTTACATCTAAAATTCAGTACTTTTGCGCTTCGTTTAAAAACTATTGAATGAAAGATTTATTTCAAAAAATCTATGATGATAAAGGTCCGTTAGGTAAATGGGCAAGTCAAGCAGAAGGTTATTTTATATTTCCAAAGTTAGAAGGTCCTATCTCTAACAGAATGAAATTTCAAGGTAAAGAAGTAATTACCTGGAGCGTAAATGATTATTTAGGGTTGGCTAACAGACCAGAAGTAAGAAAAGCAGATGCAGAAGCTGCAGCAGCATATGGTTCTGCTTACCCTATGGGAGCAAGGATGATGAGTGGTCACACAGATTTACACGAGCAATTACAAAACGAGCTTGCAGAATTTGTAAATAAGGAAGCAGCTTACCTTTTAAATTTTGGATATCAAGGTATGGTATCTACAATTGATGCTTTGGTAGGTAAAGATGATGTTATTGTTTATGATGTAGATGCACATGCGTGTATTATAGATGGTGTTCGCCTTCATATGGGACAACGCTTTACTTACAAACATAACGACGTAGAGAGTATTGAAAAAAACTTAAAACGTGCAGAACGTATTGCAGAAAAAACTGGAGGTGGAATTTTACTAATTTCTGAAGGTGTTTTTGGAATGCGCGGAGAGCAAGGAAAACTTAAGGAAATTGTAGAACTTAAGAAAAAGTATAATTTCCGTTTATTTGTTGATGATGCTCACGGTTTTGGTACCCTAGGTAAAACAGGTGCTGGTGCAGGTGAAGAACAAGGAGTGCAAGATGATATAGACGTGTATTTTGCCACGTTTGCAAAATCTATGGCAAGCACAGGAGCTTTTATCGCTGCAGATGCAGAGATTATACAGTACCTAAAGTATAACCTACGATCTCAAATGTTTGCAAAATCTTTGCAGATGCAATTAGTAGTAGGAGCTTTAAAACGTTTAGATATGTTACGTACTATGCCAGAGCTTAAGGAAAAGCTTTGGGAAAACGTAAATGCTTTACAGGGCGGCTTAAAAGAACGTGGGTTTGATATTGGTACAACACAAAGTTGTGTAACGCCAGTATATTTAAAAGGTAGTATTCCAGAAGCTATGGCTTTGGTAAAAGACCTTAGAGAAAATCACGGTGTATTTTGTAGTATAGTAGTTTATCCTGTAATACCTAAAGGATTAATTTTACTTAGATTAATTCCTACTGCTTCACATACATTACAAGATGTAAATGAAACATTAGATGCATTTAGTAGTATAAGAGAACGATTAGAAAACGGAACATATAAAAGATTATCTGACGCTGCTATGGCTTCAGAATAATTAATAGATACTTAAAAAAAAGCTTCTCTAAATGAGAAGCTTTTTTTTTACGCTACAATTATTTTCCGTCATTAAAATCTGTGTCTTTTCGCTTTTGCTTAGACTTCTTGCCTCGATCTTTATCTTTATTTTTTCCAGAACTATTTTCTAAAAGCATGTCATCTTTGTCGGTTCTGCTATTTATTCGGTAAGATGCTCCTAGGCCAATCTGCCAACGCGAAGGTGTATCCTTAAAACTAAATAAACCAGAAAGATCTATTTGCAAGTCTTTAGTAATTAGATATGCGCCTCCACCTCGAATAATATTATCACTATATAAATCATTTTTAAAAGCTTGGTATTCTAAGAAGCCTGCTGTCTTAGGTGAAAATGAATGTGTGAGCGTAAAGATACCTGCGTAAGTTGGAAAATCTGTAGTTACTTTGTCTGCTACAAAGTTCATGACAAAGACCCAACCGCCAGCCCAGTTGTTTTGGGTTATCAACTCAATTCTTGGAGTTATTTTACCTTCATCTGGTACAGCAAAAGGATTGTCTTCACTTAAATTTAAATTAGCTCCAGCATAAACTGATACTGCTGGGATCAAACTTTTCCATTTAAAACTATTGTTTGCTTTCCAACTATAAATATTAGGCTTTTCTGGACCGCTTTTATAGGGATCATAAAGTAAATATTTTCCACCAATAGTAATCCTGTCAAAATTACTTCGTTTAACTTCTTGTTGTCCTCCAGTTGTAAATTGTCTAGTTTCAGAAAGAAAATCTGCAGCTATGCTAAGTTCTAGTTGCTCTCTCACCACTCCATATCTAAGGAAGGCATCTACGCCAAAAATATCAGCTTCATAATTTAGTAGGCTATGATCGTCTTTTCCAATCTTAGCACCTAGTTCTGCTTGAAATATGTTAGTACCTACTGAAAAGGCACCTTGAGAGTTTCCTGGTCTGTTAGAATTAATAGTTTCAGTAAATTGTGCGTGGGTATATGGTATACAAACACTAAAAATAAATAGAGTTAGTAGGGTAGATCTCATGATTTTGATTTAGGTTGATTCAAATATAATTGAATTTATCATTAATTTAAGATTACAACGTTTATTAAGGCGTTGGAGTATATTAAATTTGTACTATGGAGTTTTTAAAAGTTATATTAATTATTCTTCTTGTTTACTTTGGCCTAAAGTTTCTTTTTAGATTACTTGGCCCATTGTTAATGAAGTATGCTATGAAGAAAATGGGGAAGAAGTTTGAAGAGCAATTCAGCCAATTTAATTCAATGAATAAACAACAGGCGTCTCAGGAAAAAGAGGGTGAAGTTGTTTTAGATAAAGTGCCAAAAAATAAAAGAAAGTCTTCTAAAACTGTTGGTGAGTATGTAGAGTATGAAGAGGTTAAGGATTAATGTTCCTCTTTGCTTTCTTTAATTATAGATATAATTACTGTAGCCTCTATATCTGCCAAGTAAATTAATCGTAAATCTGCTCTTAGTTTTAGGGTGTGTAATTTGCCATAGCTAGAGGACTTAGGAAAGAGCTTTGGGAACCTGGAAATTAAACCTTCTGCATGTTTTAAAGTTTTTTTTAGCTCTAAATAAGATTCAAAGGTTTCTTCATGCCTAACTATATTTAAAATACGTAGAGAGTCTTTAGCAGCTACCTCTGTCCAGAATATAGAGTGTTTAGTCATCTAAATATGTCCAATAGGTTTTTGAATTCATTAGCGCACCATTCTCAAGTTGTTGTAAGCCGTTCTTTATCTGGTTTAATTGTAAGACATTTAGCTGTTGCCACCAATCGGAGCTTAAATCGTCTTTAGAAACTTGAATAATTTGAGTGACATGCTTTAAATCTTCATTAGAAAGTGTGTCTATCCAACTATCAAATTTTTCCTTTGTATTCATTGTTATTAATTAAGTACGGTGAAAAAATCTCGTAACCCAGTTAGTATACTTTGTACAGCATAAGATGCTAGTATAAGTCCCATAACTTTACTTATTACAGTAATCCCATATTCTCCAATACGTTTTTGTACTACATTGGCTGCAAGTAGAAGTAAGCAAGTAAGGCCTATAACAACTAAAACAAGAATAGTTGTAATGATTTGTTCCTTAATAGTATAGAGGTTGTTGTTTGTCATTAAAACCACAGCCATAATAGCACCTGGTGAAGCAATTGAAGGTATAGCTAACGGAAATACAGCAACGTGTTTATAATCATCTATATGACTTTTTTCTTGGGATGGTTTTCCGTCTCCAAAAATCATTGTTAATGCAAAAAGGAATAATATTACACCTCCTGAAATTTGAAATGCATCTAAAGATATTTCCATACCTTCTAAAATAAGCTGCCCAATTACTATAAAGAATAATAAGATAGAGAATGCTATAAGTGTTGCTCTAATAGCTACTCTTGTTTTTTTTGCTTTGTCAAATTTCTTAGTAGCCTCTAAGTAAACTGGTACTGATCCAAGCGGATCTATAACAGCAAATAAAAATAGTACAGTGGTAATAATTTCAGACATTGTATAGTCTTTTCAATTAGATCTTTAAAGGTATATAAAATGATACAGTTCTTAATCCTTATTAGATTATGAAAAAACACCTTAATCACATTACTTATCTATGGTTAAGGTGTTTTTTAAAATTAGTTAATATAATGATTACCTAGGCTCTAGGACAGCAAAAGGTATTACCATTTCCTCTAATGAAACACCACCATGTTGATAGGTATTTCTATAATAACTTACATAATGGTTAAAGTTGTTTGGATATGCAAAAAACAAATCGCCTTTTGCAAAAATAAAGCTACTGCTCATATTAATACTAGGTAAATGTATTTCCTTAGGATTTTTTGCAGCAAGTACATCTTTGTCTTGGTATGTAAGACTTTTGCCTGTTTTATATCTTAAATTAAGGCTTGTGTTTTTATCTCCAATAACTTTAGAAGGGTTATTAACATTAATGGTTCCGTGATCTGTAGTTACTATCAGCTTAAAGCCCATTTGTTGAGCTTGCTGTATAATCTCTAATAATGGTGAGTTTTTAAACCAGCTTTCTGTTAAGCTTCTGTAAGATTTATCATTAGAGGCTAATTCTTTTATAACCTCCATTTCTGTCTTACTATGAGACAACATATCTACAAAATTGTAAACAACTACTGTTAAGTCATTATCTTTCTGAGATTTAAAATTTTCCACCAATTTTTTGCCACCTTTTACGTTGGTGATTTTATGATAATCTGTTTTAAGATGACTTTGTCCAAGCCTTTTTAATTGTCTTCTCAGAAATTCTGCCTCGTGCATATTCTTACCACCATCATCTGTATCGTTTAACCAAAGATCTGAATGTAGTTTTTCCATATCTGCTGGCATTAGTCCTGAAAAAATTGCATTACGAGCATATTGGGTTGCTGTTGGTAATATGGAGTAATATGGTTCTTCTTTTTGCTTTTTATAATGGTTGTTTAATATAGGTTCAAATGCGCGCCATTGGTCATAGCGTAAATTGTCTATTACTACTAAAAGAGTTGGTTGTTCGCCCAATTCAGGAATTACACGTTCTCTTAATAAAGTGTGACTCATTATTGGAGCATCATCTGCGCCATTAAACCAGTCGCGGTAATTTTTTTCTACAAATTTGCAAAATTGAGTATTAGCTTCAGATTTTTGAGATTCTAGGATACCTATCATTCCAGTATCTTCAATGTTCTCTAACTCCATTTCCCAATAGATTAATTTTTGATACATTTCTGCCCAACCTTCATAGGAGTTTATGCTAGACATATCCATGGCTATTTTTCTAAACTCTTGTTGGTAATGAGAAGTCGTGGTTTCAGAAACTAATCGAGAATGGTCTAAATTCTTTTTTAAGCTTAATAAAATTTGGTTTGGGTTTACAGGCTTAATTAAATAATCTGCTATTTTAGAGCCTATAGCTTCTTCCATGATATGCTCTTCTTCACTCTTGGTAATCATTATTACCGGTAAATTAGCTTGTTTTTCTTTTATTCCAGATAAAGTCTCAAGACCTGTTAGTCCAGGCATATTCTCATCTAAGAATACAATGTCAAAACGGTTGCCATCAATCTCCTCAAGGGCTTCTGTACCACTTTGGCATGTAGTAACACTGTAGTTTTTGTTTTCTAAAAAAAGAATATGTGGCTTAAGAAGATCAATTTCATCATCTACCCACAGTACATTTATATTGTTCATAGTATATTTTCGTTTAGTTTTGTATTATTAAATACGACCAGCTTGTCACAACGTAACAAACTTAAAATACTTAACGACCCAATTTACGGATTTATTACTATCCCTAACGCGCGTCTTTTTGATATTATAGAACATAAATATTTTCAAAGATTACGCCGCATTTCTCAAATGGGCGTTTCATTTTTAGTATATCCTGGTGCGCATCATACGCGTTTTCATCATGCACTTGGTTGCATGCATCTCATGCAAAAAGCTGTTAGGGTCTTGCGCTTTAAGGGTGTAGCAATTTCTGATGCAGAGGCAGAAGCTTTACAGATAGCTATTTTACTACACGATATTGGTCATGGTCCTTTTTCTCATGCGATGGAACATAGCATTGTAAGTGGTGTGAATCACGAGCGAATTTCTGAGCTATTTATGGAAAAAATGAATGCCGACTTTAACCAAAGTTTAACGTTGGCCATCTCAATTTTTAAGGGACATTATGACAGACACTTTATGCATCAGCTTATTTCAAGTCAATTAGACATGGATAGGTTAGACTATTTAAAGCGAGATAGTTTTTATACAGGTGTTTCTGAAGGTAATATAAATAGTGAACGCCTTATTGCTATGCTTAATGTTGTAGATGATCAACTAGTGGTCGAGCATAAGGGAATTTATTCTGTTGAAAAATTTTTAGTGGCAAGACGCTTAATGTATTGGCAGGTATATTTACATAAAACAAGTTTAGGTGCCGAGCAGTTAATGATAAGAGTACTAAAACGAGCAAAGGAGCTAACAGACAAAGGCGAAATTTTAAATTGCAATAAACCGCTTTTATATTTTCTTGAAAACAGAATAACAGAAGATAAATTTAACGACGATATCCTAAACACCTTTGCAGAATTAGATGATTATGACGTTATCTCTGCAATGAAACAATGGATGCACCACGATGATTTTGTCTTAAGTGAGCTTTGTAAAATGATTATTAATAGAGATCTGCTAAAAGTTAAGCTAAAGAAAAGAGAAGTTTCTAAAGAAAAAATTGAAAAGCAAATTAACTTATTAATGTCTCGTTATGATATTTCTGCACACGAAGCTGGCTATTTTGTGTTTAGTGGTAGTGTAGAAAATTTGGCATATAAGATTAAAGCCAATCCTATAAACATTCTTCATAAAAATGGAAAAATAACAGATGTTGTAAAAGCTAGTGATCAACTAAATTTAAAGGCATTATCTAAAGTGGTGAAAAAATATTTTTGGTGTTATCCTAAGTAAAGGCCATAACAGCTAAATTATAATGTTTATCATTTTCACTCCATTTTAAAATTAAAGTATAAGTAATTAAAGGGTAATTAAAACAGAGTTTTTGCAAGTATTGTTAGCCAAATAGCTTTAAAATAACAATCCGTTCATAACTTAAGTAAAGCATAAGTTTGTTAACAATCGTTAATAACCCTAAAATTGCTATTTTTGCATCGATGAAATTTACAGCTGCTCAAATCGCAGGCATTTTAGAAGGTGATATTGTTGGTAATCCCGACGTCGAAGTTTCAAAATTAGCCAAGATAGAAGAAGGGACAAAAGGGTCGTTGACGTTTTTGGCAAACCCTAAATACAATTCATATATATACTCTACAAATGCTTCAATTTGCATAGTAAACTCAACCTTTGAGCCAGAACAGACTGTTTCTGCCACATTAATAAAGGTTGAAGATGCTTATAAAAGTTTTTCAAAATTACTTGAATATTATAATCAAGTAAAGTTAAACAAGACAGGAATTGAGCAACCTCACTTTATCTCAGAAACTGCTAAGTATGGTGAAAATATTTACTTGGGAGCATTTACCTATATAGGTGAGAATGTTGTTTTAGGAGATAATGTAAAAGTTTATCCTAATGTATATATTGGAGATAATGTAAAGATTGGAGATAACACTATGATCTTTGCAGGTGCAAAGATTTATTCAGAGTCTATTATTGGTGATCATTGTGTTATTCATAGTGGAGCTATAGTTGGAGCAGATGGGTTTGGATTTACACCAAATGAAAAAGGAGAATATCAAAAAGTACCTCAAACTGGTAATGTTATTATTGAAGATTTTGTAGATGTAGGTGCAGGTACAACTATTGATAGAGCTACACTCGGATCTACTATAATTAGAAAAGGTGTAAAGCTAGATAATCAAATACAAATAGCTCATAACGTAGAGATAGGAGCGCATACTGCAATTGCAGCACAAACAGGTGTTGCAGGATCAACTAAAATTGGTAAGCATTGTCTTATTGGAGGACAAGTTGGTATTGCAGGTCATTTAACCATCGGAGATAAGGTGCGTATACAAGCACAATCTGGTATTGGTAGAAATGTGAAAGATGAAGAAACATTGCAAGGCTCTCCAGCATTAAATTATGGAGATTATAATAAGTCCTATGTGCATTTTAAAAACTTACCACAAACGGTAAAATCAATACATAACCTAGAAAAAAAACTGGAAAGTAATGACTGAAACCATTGCTCAAAAGCAACAGACCATAGCTAAAGAAGTTACTCTTAAAGGAGTAGGTCTTCACACTGGTAAAGAAGTAACATTAACTTTTAAGCCGGCACCCGAAAATTTTGGATACGCTTTTAAACGTGTTGATCTTGAAGGAGAACCTGTTATAGAGGCAGATGCCAATTACGTGGTAAACACTCAACGAGGAACTAACCTTGAGAAAAACGGCGTTAGCATACAGACAAGTGAACACGTACTTGCTGCTTGTGTAGGCTTAGAGATAGATAATGTTTTAATTGAATTAAATGCATCTGAGCCTCCAATTATGGATGGGTCTTCAAAATTCTTTGTTGAAGCTTTAGAAAAAGCAGGAATACAAGAACAAGAAAAGAATAGAGAAGTTTATGTTGTTAAAGAAAACATCTCTTATATCGATGAAGAAACTGGTAGCGAGATACTTTTAATGCCTTCAGACGATTACCAAATTACCACAATGGTAGATTTTGGTACTAAGATTTTAGGAACCCAAAATGCTTCAATAAAAAATCTTTCAGAATTTAAAGATGAAATATCAGACGCACGTACATTTAGTTTCCTTCATGAATTAGAAATGCTTTTAGAACACGGCTTAATAAAAGGTGGTGATCTAAATAATGCAATTGTTTATGTAGATAAAGAGATAAGCTCAGATACTGTCGAAAAATTAAAGAAAGCATTTAATAAAGAAACAATCTCTGTTAAACCTAATGGTATATTAGATAACCTAACGTTACATTATCCTAATGAAGCAGCACGTCATAAACTATTAGATGTAATAGGAGATTTAGCGTTGGTAGGTACAAGAATACAAGGTAAAATTATTGCCAATAAACCAGGACACTTTGTAAATACTCAATTTGCTAAAAAACTATCTAAAATTATCAAGATAGAAAAACGTAATGCAGTTCCTCAGGTAGATTTAAATCAAAAACCATTGATGGATGTTGTGCAAATCATGAAAATGTTACCGCACAGACAACCATTTTTATTAATAGATAAGATTTTTGAGTTATCTGATACACATGTATTAGGATCAAAAAATGTAACCATGAATGAAGACTTTTTTAGAGGTCACTTTCCTGGTTCACCTGTAATGCCAGGTGTCCTAATTGTTGAGGCAATGGCACAAACCGGAGGCATATTAATATTGAGTACCGTTCCAGATCCAGAAAATTACTTAACCTACTTCATGAAGATAGATAATGTTAAGTTTAAACAAATGGTCGTACCTGGAGATACATTAGTCTTTAAGTGTGATTTAATATCACCTATACGACGAGGCATTTGTCATATGCAAGGTTACGCCTATGCAAACGGCAAATTAGCTTGTGAAGCCGAACTTATGGCACAAATTTCAAAAGTAAAGTAATGAATCAACCACTAGCATACGTACATCCAAGCGCTAAAATAGCTAAGAATGTAGTTATAGAGCCTTTTACAACCATACATGGAAATGTAACAATTGGAGAAGGCACTTGGATAGGATCTAATGTCACCATTATGGAAGGTGCGCGCATTGGTAAAAATTGTAATATTTTTCCAGGTGCAGTAATTTCTGCAATTCCACAAGACAAGAAGTTTGATGATGAAGATACAACAACTATCATTGGAGATGGTACAACCATTAGAGAGTGCGTAACAATAAATAGAGGTACGACAGATAAAATGCGTACAGAAATTGGTAAAAATTGCTGGATAATGGCATATTGCCACATTGCGCATGACTGTATTGTCGGAGATAACTGTATTTTTAGTAATAACAGTACACTTGCAGGACATATAAATGTTGGAGATTACGTTGTTTTAGCGGGTATGTCTGCAGTACAGCAATTTTGTACAATAGGAAGTCACGCATTTGTTACAGGAGGATCATTGGTTAGAAAAGATGTTCCACCATATGTAAAAGCAGGAAGAGAACCATTATCCTATGTTGGTATAAACTCAATAGGTTTAAGAAGACGTGGATTTTCAACAGAAAAAATTAGAGAGATTCAAAATATTTACAGAATTCTCTATCAAAAAAATTATAACAACTCACAGGCTGTAGCCATTATTGAAGCAGAAATGGAAGCTACTTCGGAGAGAGATGAGATTTTAGAATTTGTAAAAAGCTCTCAACGTGGTGTAATGAAAGGCTACTTCTCAAACTAATTTAAACACAATAACTAATTATGGCATCAACTTCAGATATTCGTAAGGGATTATGTATTCGTTACAATAACGATATTTATAAAATTATAGAGTTTTTACACGTAAAGCCTGGAAAAGGGCCTGCTTTTGTAAGAACTAAATTAAAGAGCATTACAACTGGAAAAGTTCTTGATAACACTTTTTCTGCTGGTCATAAAATTGAAGACATTCGTGTAGAAACACATAAATTTCAATTCTTATATAATGATGGTGAATTCTATCATTTTATGAACCAAGAAGACTATACTCAGATTAGACTAGTAGAATCTGTATTGGATGCTCCAGGTTTAATGAAAGAAGGTGAGGTTGTATCTATTCAAATAAATACAGAAGATAATATGCCGTTATCTGTTGAGATGCCTGCATATGTTGTGTTAGAGATTGCACATACAGAACCTGGTGTAAAAGGAAATACAGCAACTAATGCTACTAAACCAGCAACTGTTGAGACAGGTGCAGAAGTAAACGTTCCTTTATTTATAAACGAAGGAGACAAAGTTAAAATAGATACAGAAACAGGTAACTATAAAGAACGTGTAACAGACTAAGCTTTATGAAAGCGCGTTCTATAGATGATATTGCAAAAACTGAAGCAGAGTATTGGAATGAAAATAAATTAGATCGACGTAAAATTAAAAAGTTACGTCGTCACGCTTTTCATTACTCTTATAAAAGAGAGTCAAAATTCCTTCAAGAAAAAGTAAAACACTTTAATGATAAGGATGTTTTAGAAATAGGCTCGCATGCATGGGTTTCTTGGATAAAAGGAAATGCCACACCTAAATCTTTAGATTGTATTAATATATCTGAAGTTGAACTAGAAAAAGGAATTAATAATGCTAAAAACATACCATTTGAAATTAAATTTCATTTAATGGATGCTAATACATTAACCTTTAAAGATGAAATGTTTGATGTTGTTTATGGAGGAGCTATTTTACATCATTTAGATGTAAAGAAATCTATTTCAGAAATTTATCGTGTTCTTAAACCAAATGGTATAATCCTGTTTACAGAACCGTTAAATATGAATCCTTTTTATAAGCTATACAGGTACTTTAATAAAAAGGAGCGAACACCAGATGAGCACGCGTTAGTAAATAAAGACTTTAAGATTATTAAAGAGAAATTTACATTCGAGCACGTATTTCTCGATTTTTTCTCAGTAATTACAGGATATATATCATTAAAAATATTCGGAGACAAGAACTACGATAACTGGATAAACAAAATTGGGTATCGTTTAGATGTTTTTTTTTCAAAAATTCCTTTTCTTCACGTTTTATTTGCGAGAGTAATAATATATGGTACTAAGAAGTAAGTTTATATGAAGTTTCCTCAAACACATACACTAAAGCAAATTGCTACAATTATAAATGCAAAATTTGTTGGTGATGCAAAATTTCCTGTTGAGGGAATGAATGAAATTCATGTTGTTACCAAAGGTGATATAGTTTTTGTAGATCATCCAAAATATTATGACAAAGCATTAAATTCTGCGGCTACAATTATTTTAATTAATAAAGAAGTAGAATGTCCAGAAGGAAAAGCGTTATTAATTTCAGAAGATCCTTTCAGAGATTTTAATACACTAACAGAGTATTTTAAACCATTTAAGAAGTCTGTCTCACAAATATCAGAAACAGCGCAAATTGGAGAAGGTACAATTATACAACCTGGTGCATTTGTTGGTAACTACGTAAGGATAGGGAATAATTGTGTAATTCACAGCAATGTTGTTCTTTATGATCATACAGTTATAGGAAACAACTGTACAATACATTCTGGATCTATATTGGGAGCAGATGCTTTTTATTATAAGAATAGACCAGAAGGATTTGATAAACTAAAATCTGGTGGTCGTGTGGTGCTACAAGATAATGTAGATTTAGGAGCTCTTTGTACTATAGATAAAGGCGTAACTGGAGATACCACAATTGGTGAAGGCACTAAAATAGATAATCAAGTACACGTTGGCCACGATACTGTAATAGGAAAGAAATGTTTAATAGCATCTCAAACTGGCATAGCAGGCTGTGTTGTTATAGAAGATGAAGTTACACTTTGGGGGCAAGTAGGAGTTATTAGCGGTATAACCATAGGAAAAAAAGCAACTGTACTGGCACAAGCAGGTGTAGGAAAATCACTTAAGGAAAATGGTCGTTATTTAGGTTCACCTGCAGATGATTTTAGAACTAAAGTAAAAGAGATGGTAACACTAAGTAGGTTGCCAAGCATTGTAGATAAAATAAAATCTTAATTATGAATGCAAAACACGTAGTAAAAACTTTTTTTGAATCAGATTTCTATAAGGATACATCAATACTAGAGAAGACTCTACACGAAGATTTTGAGTTATATTGGAACAGCAGTTCTGGTTACTTTAAGTTAAATAAAGAAACCTTTACTCAAATGCTATTAGAGATGTCTAAATCTTTTGAATTCTTAAGATGTGATATTACACATTTGTTGGAAGAAGATGGTACAGTTACACTAAGGCATAGTTTTCATGTTAAGACAATTGAGAATCCAGACGATATAACACCATTAGCACATTTTATTTCTATTTTCGAAGTAAAAGATGGTCAATTGTATAAAGGACATCAAATTAGTCAACCAGCAGATGAAACTCACGAAAATTTAAAGTCGTTTCTTCCAAAAAGTGTGGAATAACTTTTATACTTAGAAACGAAACAAGTACTTTTGCCAAACAATCAAAACAACAATAAATGAGCGTTCTAGTAAATAAAGATTCAAAAATAATAGTTCAAGGATTTACAGGTAGTGAAGGTACATTTCACGCCGGACAAATGATTGAATATGGTACTAATGTTGTTGGTGGTGTTACACCAGGAAAAGGTGGCCAAACACATTTAGATAAGCCAGTATTTAATACAGTTGATGAAGCTGTAAAAGAAGCAAAGGCAGATACATCTATCATATTTGTACCACCAGCATTTGCTGCTGATGCTATAATGGAAGCTGCAGAAGCTGGAATTAAAGTAATAATCTGTATTACAGAAGGTATTCCTGTAAAAGATATGATTACTGTAAAGAATTATATTGAAAACAAGGATGTACGTTTAATAGGACCTAACTGTCCAGGTGTTATTACACCAGGTGAAGCAAAAGTTGGTATTATGCCAGGATTTGTATTTAAGAAAGGTAATGTAGGTATTGTATCTAAGTCTGGTACTTTAACTTATGAAGCTGCAGATCAAGTTGTAAAGCAAAACCTAGGTATTACAACAGCTATTGGTATTGGTGGAGATCCAATTATTGGAACTACTACAAAAGAAGCTGTTGAGATGCTAATTAATGATGACGAAACAGACTGCATTGTTATGATTGGTGAAATAGGTGGTCAATTAGAGGCAGACGCTGCTAAATGGTATAAGGAAAGCGGTAGTAAAAAACCTATCGTTGGTTTTATTGCTGGTGAAACTGCTCCTGCAGGACGTACTATGGGCCACGCAGGTGCAATTGTAGGTGGTAGTGAAGATACTGCACAGGCAAAGAAAAAAATTCTTAAAGAATCTGGAATACACGTTGTAGATTCTCCAGCAGAAATTGGTAAAAAAGTAGCAGAAGTATTAGGCTAAAGCTTACTTATAAGATAAAACGTTAGTCATAACGTTTCCAATCCGTTGGCAGGTATGTCAACGGATTTTTCTATTTTTAGAAGACTATTAAAACACCCAAGTTAATTTTATACAAGATCCCCAAATCTATGAATGCAATTAAATTACTTGTTACCTTAATTGTTATCACATCTGTTCTAGGATGTAAGCAAAACAATCTTGAGAATACAACAGATATTGTTACCCAAACCAAAGAAGATGCCAACGGGTTTAGCTATGAGTCTGTAACAAATGATCCTACAGGATTAAGGCTTTATACCTTAGATAATGGCCTAAAAGTTTATTTAGGTAAAAATGAAGATGAGCCTAAAATTCAAACTTTAATTGCTGTAAGAGCTGGCTCAACATATGATCCAGAAGATAATACAGGCTTGGCTCATTATTTAGAGCATATGGTTTTTAAAGGCACAGATGAAATAGGTACTCAAAACTGGCAGAAAGAGAAACAACTTATTTCAAAAATATCTGAACTTTATGAGCAACATAAAAATGAAAAAGATCCTATAACTAAACAAGCTATTTATAAAGATATAGATAGTGTGTCTCAAGAAGCTTCAAAATATTCTATTGCAAATGAATATGATAAAATGATAAGCTCTTTAGGTGCAGAAAATACTAATGCTTTTACTTCAACAGAAGAAACGGTATATATTAGTAAAATTCCTTCAAACGAAATAGACAAGTGGTTAAAGGTAGAGAGCGAAAGGTTTAGCCAACTTGTTTTAAGATTATTTCATACAGAATTAGAGGCTGTTTATGAAGAGTTTAATAGAGGTCAAGATAGTGATGGGCGTAAACATTATGCAGCAGTATTAGAAGGTTTATTTCCTAATCATCCTTATGGTACGCAGTCTACAATAGGTACTAGTGAGCACCTTAAAAACCCATCGATGGTTGCTATTAATAATTATTTTGATACCTATTATGTACCTAATAATATGGCAGTAATAATGGTTGGCGATTTAGATTTTGAGGAAACTATTAAGAAAATAAATTCTGCATTTGGCACTTTTAAATATAAAGAGGTTAATCACCCAACTTTTCCAGAACAACCCGAAATAGGTGAGCCTATTGAAAAAGTTGTTTATGGCCCAACGACCGAATCTGTGTATGTAGCATTTAGGACTAAAGGAGTTGGTAGTAAAGACGAACAAATTGTAACATTAATAGATTATATACTTGCAAATTCAGCTGCAGGATTAATAGATTTAGATTTAAACCAACAGCAAAAAGTACAAAGAGCATCTTCGTTCACAAATTTCGATAATGACTATGGTATGCATATCCTGTATGGTATACCAAAAGCTGAACAGTCTTTAGATGAAGTTAAGTCTTTATTATTAGGTGAACTAGAAAAAGTTAAGCAAGGCAAGTTTGATGAATGGTTAATTGATGCAGTTGTAAACGATTTAAAAAAATCTAGAATACAACAATATGAAAACAACTCTGCAACAGCATATGCATACCTTGATGCATTTATAGGTAAACAAGATTGGGAAAAGCGTCTTAAGTTTTTAAATGAATTAAAATCAATTACAAAACAAGAATTAGTAGAGTTTGCAAACGCACACTACAAAAACAATTATGTAGTTGCGTTTAAAAAACAAGGTAAGGATAGCACGACTGTAAAGGTTGAGAATCCAAATATTACACCAATTCAAGTAAATAGAAATAAGCAATCTCAGTTCTTAACAGACTTTAATACAATGGATTCTCCTACGTTAAAGCCACAGTTTGTAGATTATAGCAAAGCAATAAAAACACAAAAAACGGCGAACGGTCTAGATTTACAATTCGTATTAAATGAGAGTAATGAGTTGTTTACCTTAAATATAATATTTGATATGGGTAGTGATCACGATAAAGAATTATCGTTAGCTGCTGGTTATCTTGATTTTTTAGGAACAGATAAGTATACGCCTAAGGAACTAAAAAAGGAATTTTATAAAATAGGTGTAGATTATAGTGTTTATACCCAAAATGATAAAACTTATATAAGTTTAAGTGGTTTAGGAGAAAACTTAGAAAAAGGATTAGAGCTTATCCAACACCTATGGGATAACGCAATACCAAATCAGGAAGCATATGATAAATATGTTGAAAGTATTGCAAAAAATAGAGAGGATAAAAAAATGGAAAAACGTAATATCCTTTTTAACGGATTAATGAATTTTGGTAAATACGGAGAAGACTCCAGGCTAAGAGATATTTATTCTATAAAAGAATTACAAAACATTAAACCTTCAGATTTAGTACAAAAAGTTAAAGATCTGCAAGACTTTAAGCATCGTATTTTCTATTACGGTAATGATGTTGAAACTGCTAATTCTGCAATATCTAATCAATTACAAATTGTTGATTCCTTAAAAGAGTATCCAGATCCTAAAAATTATAATGAAAAAGATACAGGTGGTCGTGTTTACTTTACAAATTACGATATGACTCAAACTGAAATTGTGTTTATAGCAAAAGGCGAAGAATTTGATGCTAAGAAAATGGCAGCGACAAACCTTTTTAACACCTATTTTGGTAGTGGGCTTTCATCAATCGTATTTCAGGATATTCGTGAAAGTAAAGCATTGGCTTACTCAGCGTTTTCTTCATATCAAAATGCGTCAGAAAAAGGAGAACCTAATTATGTAATGGCATATATTGGCACACAAGCTAATAAAATGCCAGAAGCAGTTGAGGCTATGATGGATTTAATGTCTAATATGCCAGAAGCTAAAGATCAATTTCAAGCCGCAAAAGAAGCCACGCTTAAAAAAATTGCAGCTAATAGAATTACTAAAGCAGATATATTCTGGACTTATGAAAGCATTAAAAAAAGAGGACTTTCAAAAGACAACAGGCAGGAAATGTATAATGCAGTTTTGGAAATGACCTTAGATGATCTAAGTAACTTCTTCGAAGAAAATATAAAAGGTGAAAACTATAACATATTAGTCATAGGCAATAAAAATGAAATCAATTTTGAAGCATTATCCAAGTATGGTGAAATTATAGAATTAGATAGAGATTATCTTTTTAATTATGAAGTCCCAACTCCTATAAAAAACTAAAATAAAATAATGAGTAATATTCTGAAAATGTAACAATTACGATTTAATGATATTGAAAAAATACCCAATTTTGGGTATTTTTTTTGGTTTTGTTTAACAATAAGTTTGTAACGCCTTCTAACTAAAATTATGCGTTATGGTTAAATATTTCCTTTTACTCACATTTATTTTTTCTGCTTTATTAATACCTAATGGGTATTCAAACACCTTAGGTCACACAAATGGAGCGGTTGGTTTAGAGTCTAATATCACTAACGAAGCTGTTATATACATTATTAAAAATGGTGGCGGTTCTACAGTAGATATTTTTCATGATTATGAGTATTTGGGTGCTCCAGCTGGAAGAAATATTATTAAACTATTTGTAGCGCCAGGCGTTCATAATTTAACGGCAGTAGTATCTAAAGACGCCTATACATTGCAGTTAGATGCAGTTGCTGGTGAAGAGTATTATATATATGCAGATCCAGGAGAGGATCAAATTTTGTTTGATGCAAGGAGTGATGCTAAATCTAATAAAGATTTTCATAAAGATTTAGGTAAAGATTTAGATTACTTAACTCCAAACTTAAAGGACAGATCTAAAGCATCTAAAAAATATCAGATGTATGTATCAGCAGCATTAAGATATCCAGGACAATTAATTGAAGATGAAGACTCAAGTCTTATGCAGGTGTCTTCAGCGCCAATCACTTCTATTTATAGTCAGGAAGAAAAGATTAATGCTATAAGGGCTAGAAAAGGCAAGGCTCCTAAAAGTAAATCTAAATCTAAAAACTCAATTTTTTCAGGAATAACCTCTATAGTAGGATTAAGCGCAAATACTACTAGTACTGCACCAACGTCTTCGGTTGCTGCTACTACCACAAGTGTAAAGGTAGAAGAAGTACCTACAGAAACTATAAACTTTTATAAAGCAGCTCAAGCAGAATTAATTAATACTCTAGAAAAGACAGAAGGTATAGATGCTAATCTTAAGTGGGATATTTTAAAAATGAGCAACGATCAGTTAAAGACAGGATTTTCTTTAACCAATGCAAGTTTTAATGATGAGTATGAATCAGACCTTCAGCAAATAGATAAGTTAGCCTTATCTGGAGAAGAAAAGTATATTAAATTTAAAAGAATGCAGGAGTCTGGTGATGCTGACTCTGCAAACATTGAAGATCAAGCTGCTGGTATAGCAAGTATAATAGCTGAAAAAAATGGCTTTGTACTGCAATCTCCAGATGCTGCAGATGCTTCATCTGGACCTAGTACAGAAGAAGCTGCTACAGATATTGCTTCTATTGCAACAACTTCAGAAGTTTCTTTAAACAAGCGTGATGCTATGTATAAAGAAATACAGAAGATGAAGCTTGAAAACGGGTTTACAAGTGTAAATAAATCTGTGTCAAATGCAGTGTCTAAGGAAAATTATGATGAAGATGCAAGAGTAAAAGATAATAGAGGAAGTTTAGAGGAAACAGGTTTAAAGTATAGACGTAGCTCTTTATACACATTAATGATAAATGATAAAAATAGAGAGCATTATGGTCGTATCAGAAATTCTTTTGGAGATATTGAATTGTCAGAAAAATTTAATGATCATAATGTAGGTCCTTACCTAATTCCAGGAACAGAAGGAGAAGATCAAACACTTAACATTAATAATTTCTTGGCACAAAATAACATTGCAAAAGAACTTGTGGCAAAGTGGTTTAACAGATCTGCAGATGGTACGTTTAATATGGATCTTGTTGCAGAGCGCGGATCTTATGACGCAAGTGAGTTAGATGTTATGGTTGCTCAAGAAAGCAAGCGTGGTAGTGCTTTACTGGCAGATGCAGGTGAAGAACTTATAAAAAACACATTCATTGTAGTTTACGACTATAAGTATTCTAATAAAGAAGAGTCTGCTAAAAAGACTGGTGGTTGGTTAAGTGCAATAAGTACTGTTGCAAGCTATGCAGGTTTAGATGTTGTATCAAGCGTTGCAGATGTTGCAAATATTGCGCAAACAACTATGGGTAAAGGCTATTTTGTAAAAACAACGGCTTATCTGTACAAACTTAAATGGGACGAAGAAATAGCATCACGTTTTTATAATGAGATGTGGATAGATGAAAGTAATTACGACCCGTCTAAAAAAGAAGCATTTGATAATACAGACATGTTTCAATTAGAGTTTGTAGGAACTCAAGTAGCGCGTAGAAATTTACAGTCTTCTATATTTTCTTCTAAAACAAACGAAGACTTAATAGGTATTGCAACAATTCGCGCAGCAGATAAATCTATCTCAAAACTTCAACGAGAATACGAACAATTTAGAGTTAAAACTCCATTGTTAAGTGGAGAACCTATTACAGCTGCAATCGGCGTAAAAGAAGGTTTAGAAAAAGGCGACAAGTTTGAAGTTTTAGAACAAACCATAAATGATGATGGCGTAACAGAATACAAGCGTGTAGGAATAATAAAAGTAGACCACAAGCAAATTTGGGACAACAGCTATTTGGCAGAAGAAGACCAAACTGCAAATAAATCTGGTTACACAGTATTTAAAGGTGCAAAAAACAAATTTTATCCAGGAATGCTTATAAGACAAATTAAATAACCCTAATTATTATAATTATGATTAAACAAGTAAAACTATGCTGTTTAACTGTACTGTTTTTAATAACAGGCGTAACAGTTAATGCTCAAAAACGCTTTGAAAAGCGAGCAGATGAAGATACCAAAAACTGGCGTTATGAGATAGACTGTGTAGGAACAGGAAAAGACGGTACATCTCTTATAAAAGTATGGTCTTATTCTAAGAAACCACAAGTAGCAATGGAGCAAGCAAAGAAAAATGCTGTTCACGGCGTTATTTTTAAAGGTGTTCCTCAAGGAGAACGTGGTTGTGTGTCACAACCAGCATTAGCAAGAAACTCTAACGTAGAACAGGAAAAACAGGCCTACTTTAATGACTTTTTTGCTGAAGGTGGAAAGTATATGAAGTTTGTAAACCTTGCTACAGATGGTGCAATAGGCCCTGGCGATAGGGTGAAGATTAGCAGAAAAGAATACAAAATGGGAGTAATAGTTTCAGTTAATAAGGCACTCTTAAGAAAGGAGCTAGAAGATGCAGGAATTGTAAGAGGACTTTCTTCTGGATTTTAATTTAAAACTATAAAAACATGAAACTAAAATTCACCTTTATAATAGCAGCCTTAACAATCTTCGTGGTGTTAACTGGTTGTAGAACGCCAGAGAAGAGTTCAGGATATTACAATTATTCTGTAGAGTGTTTAGGCAATGAAAACAATGGTAATATCATAGTAAAAAGTTGGGGAACTGGAAGAGATAGAAATGAAGCTGAAGCCAATGCTGAAAAAAATGCCTTAAAAGATATCATGTTTAAAGGCATAAGAAATGGTAAGGAAGAATGCGGAAGCAGACCCTTAATTGTTAAGCCAAATACATTAGAAAATAATGAGGTGTATTTTAATCGCTTCTTTACAAGTACCTACAAGAAATTTGTGGCTATGCATAGAGAGCCATTATTAGATAGAACTTTTAATCCTAACCCAAGAACTAATAAGAATGTAGCCTATGCATTAACCTTAACAGTAGATGTTTCGATGCTTAAAAGCCACCTTGTTAGAGATAACATAATAGACTAAGTACTATGAGAAAAATTATAACACTTTTATTATTAGCTGTAAGTACCCTAGCAATTGGGCAAGCAAAAAAACCTACTCTTATGGTAGTACCAAGTGATGCTTGGTGTATACAAAATGGGTACAGTATGAATTTTGAAAATCAAGGTACTGTAGAGACTATTCCAGATTACAAAGCCGCTTTTCAAAATGATCCAGACCTTTTACTTGTTATAAGTAAAATTAATGGTCTTATGGCAGATCGTGGCTTTCCACTTCAAAATATGGAGTCTGTAATTAAGTCCCTAAATAGTTATTCTGCAGAAGATGCCTTAAGGTCTTCCAAATCTGGAGGCGAAGTAGAAGAAAGTCCTATTGATAGATTTAAAGCTGTAGCAAAAGCAGATATTATTATGCAACTAACCTGGACGTTAAACAAAACAGGGCCAAAACGTTCTGTAACCTTTAACTTACAAGGCTTAGATGCTTATTCAAATAAACAGATAGCAACAGCAGCAGGAACAGGAGCGCCATCATTCTCTGCAGAATTGCCTGTACTTTTGGAAGAATCTGTACTATCACACATGGATAATTTTACTAACTCTCTACAAAATCATTTTGATGATTTATTTGAAAATGGTCGCGAGATTAAAATTAGAATTAAACGTTGGGATGATTGGGATGAAGATCTTGAAAGCTCTTTTGGTCCAGAAGATGAAGAGTTAAGTTTTATTATTGAAGATTGGATAGCAGATAATACAGTAAAGGGAAGATTCTCTACAACAGATGCTACAGAGAATATGATGATTTTTGACCAAGTTAGAATTCCATTGTATTTTACTAGAAATGGTAGAGAACGCGCAATGGATACAAGACGATTTGCAAAAGGGCTAAGTGATATGCTCAAAAATTCGCCTTATAATATTGTAAACAAATTAACAACAAGAGGATTAGGCGAAGCCACTATCTTTTTGGGAAGTAAATAATAATACATCATGAAAAGATATATAAAATATAGTGTTGTGGTAGGCCTTTTATTGGCGCTACTACCGTTACAAGCTCAAAATGATTTTGGAACTTCAGACGATTTAGGTAGAATACAGCTTACCTCTTATGTCTCTAACCAAATTGAAAACCTACCAATAGTTGCTCGTAATAACTTACAAAGTAAATTGGCAAGAGCCGTTAATAAATACGGTTTAGGAGGATCTACCAATAATGCAAGATTTATAATTACACCAAATGTTTCTGTCTTAGAGAAAAATGTGTTGGCTACGGCGCCACCTAGAGTTGTAGTTGTTTTAGATATTGGATTATTTGTAGGAGATGGTGTTTCTGGTACTAAATTTTCTTCAGGATCTATTACTGCTAAAGGAGTAGGCTCTAATGAAACAAAGGCATATATAAATGCATTTAAACAATTACGTCCCGAAAACAAAGAATTTAAAAGCGTAATTGAAGCAGCAAAGCCTAAGATATTAGAGTATTATAATACTAATTGTGATTTTATTGTAGCTGAAGCTCAAAACCAGGCTGCACAAAACAATTTTGATATGGCTTTACTTAACCTAACCACAGTGCCACAAGTAAGTAAAGATTGTTATAGCAAAGTATCTGCATTAATTCCAGAATACTATCAAAAGAAGATAGATACAGAGTGTAATCTAAAACTAAACAATGCACGTAATGTTTGGAATACAGATCAAAATTTAGATGGAGCAGACAAAGCAGGAATTATACTTTCTAGTATAGACCCTAACGCTTCTTGTTATAGAGATGCTGTACGTCTGTCTAACGATATAGGAAAACGTGTAAAAGACCTTACGGATCGTGAATGGAAGTATATTCTAAATCAGCAGAAACTTGATGCTCAAGTAGAAAAAGCGTCTTTAGATACAGCTCAAAAAGTATTGACAACCTATTTTGAAAATCAACCACAAACAATTAACTATAATGTGAGAGGTTGGTGGTAATAGCTAATTAATAGTGTTAATATAAACCGTCACAGCTATTGTGACGGTTTTTTTATGCGTGATACATTTAACTTGTTATATTTACAACCATTGAACAACCAAACACGATTTAATACTATGAAATTATTAGAAGGTAAGAACGCAATTATAACGGGTGCAAGTAGAGGTATAGGTAAAGGTATTGCCGAAGTTTTTGCAAAACACGGTGCTAACATTGCATTTACATACAGTTCGTCTTCTGAAGCTGCAGAAGAATTGGAAAAAGAACTTTCAGCTTTAGGGGTTAAAGCTAAAGCTTATAAAAGTAATGCAGCAAGCTTTCAACAATGTCAGGACTTGGTTTCTGATGTGGCAAGAGATTTTGAAAGTATAGATATTCTTATAAATAACGCAGGTATTACTAAAGACAATTTATTAATGCGTATGACAGAAGAAGATTTTGATAAAGTTATAGATGTTAACTTAAAATCTGTCTTTAATATGACTAAAGCTGTACAACGTACTATGCTTAAGCAACGTAAAGGAAGCATTATTAATATGAGTAGTGTTGTAGGTGTAAAAGGTAATGCAGGACAAAGTAACTATGCTGCATCTAAAGCTGGTATTGTAGGTTTTTCTAAATCTATGGCATTAGAGCTTGGAAGCAGAAATATTAGAACAAACGTAATTGCACCTGGTTTCATAGAAACTGAAATGACAGGTAAACTAGATGAGAAAACAGTGCAAAGTTGGAGAGATGCTATCCCATTAAAACGTGGTGGTTCTCCAGAAGATATCGCAAATGTTTGTGTTTTCTTAGGAAGTGATATGAGTGGTTATGTTACAGGACAAGTATTAAATGTTGATGGTGGTATGCTAACCTAAATCAAGATTCAAAAAGAATACGATTCTTGTAATATCACCTATGGAAAGTCAAACAATCTTATTAATATTTTTAGCCGCTATTTCTGCTTTAGGAATAGCGGTCTTTCAATATTTAAAATCTAAGAAAGAGCGTACTAAGCGGTCTTTCATGTTAGCGTTATTAAGGTTTGTTTCTATTTTCGGGATATTACTGCTTTTAATAAACCCAAAATTTACAAATACTTCTTACGTACTCGAAAAAAGCAACCTTGTTTTAGCTGTAGATAATAGTCAATCTATAAACTATTTTAAGTCTACAGATGAGGTTACTGCATTTGTAGCTTCAATTAGAGAGAATAAAAATATTCAAGAAAAATATAACATTTCAACATTTACGTTTGGTAATACATTAAAAGCTCAAGACACTTTTAGCTTTTCAGAAAACCAAACCAATGTTACTTCAGCATTTAAAGAGCTTCAAGATATTTATAAGGGTAAGGTAGCGCCAACCGTAATAATTACAGATGGTAATCAAACTTACGGAGAAGCTTACCAATACGCTGCTAAAAAATATAAGCAAGATGTATATCCTGTTATAGTTGGAGACACCACAAGCTATCAAGATTTAAAGATTTCTCAGTTAAATGCTAATAGATATGCGTTTTTAAACAATAAATTTCCTGTTGAAATTATTGCAAATTATAATGGAAATTCAGCAGTATCTACCAAATTAAATGTGTTTCAAAATGGTCGAGTAATCTATAGTCAGCCATTATCTTTTTCTAAAGAGAAAACTTCAGAAATTGTTCAGGTAACCTTACCAGTAACTTCAATAGGAGTTAAGACTTATACTGTAAGCTTACAAGCTTTAGATGCCGAAAAAAACACTGTAAATAATAAAAAATCTTTTGGAATAGAAGTTATAGATGAGCGCACCAATGTTCTAATCTTAACAAGTATAATTCATCCAGATTTAGGGACACTAAAAAAAGCAATAGAAAGCAATGAGCAACGCAACGTTACTATTAAAAAAAGTGATGAGCCA
The DNA here is from genome assembly GCF_000196315.1 of Croceibacter atlanticus HTCC2559. NCBI lineage: Bacteria > Pseudomonadati > Bacteroidota > Flavobacteriia > Flavobacteriales > Flavobacteriaceae > Croceibacter > Croceibacter atlanticus. The sequence goes on from NC_014230.1 coordinate 1,804,929, forward strand.
GATATTAATTTAAAAGATTATCAAGCAGTATTGCTTTACCAACCTAATGTAAGTTTTAAACCTTATTATGAAACTATAAAAACGTTAGGCATAAATACGTTTACAATAACAGGAACACGTACAGATTATAGATTTTTGAACGATAATGGTGAGTTGTTTACTAGAGAATTAAGTGCTCAAGTTGAAGATTATCAAGCAGAATTCAATTCTAATTTTTCAACATTTCAGGTAGACGATATAGGATTTTCAAACTTTCCTCCATTAGTAGATGAGTTTGGTGAAGTGTCTATTAAAAAAGCCCATACGCCACTATTAATGCAAACAATTTCAGGACTACCAACAGGAAGCTCACTGCTAACAACCATTGAAGATGGAGCACAACGACACGCTGTTTTATTTGGAGAAGGTATTTGGAGATGGAGAGCTCAAAGTTATTTAGATAACCAATCTTTTGAACCCTTTGATGAATTTGTTGGTAAATTAATACAATATTTAGCATCTAAGGAAAGGCGTAATAGGTTAAATATAAATTACAACTCTTTTTACAATGGTGGAGATAACATTGTAATAGCCGCTCAGTATTTTGATAAGAATTATGAGTTCGATGCGAGGGCTAAACTCTCTATGGTTGTAATTGGTGAGCGCAACAATACAAGGCAAGAGATACCTATGGTTTTAAAAAATAATAGGTATGAGGTAGACTTAAGTAGTCTTACTCCAGATTCCTACAAATTTTCGGTAACAGTTGCAGGCGAGTCAATCTCAAGATCTGGAAATTTTGAGATTATTGAATTTAATGTGGAGCAACAATTTTTAAGTGCTAATGTAACACCGTTACAACAAATAGCGACTAATACTAATAAAGAGCTGTACAGTATGGGTAATTCAGCTCAGCTTATAACTAATTTATTAGAAAATGAAACTTATAACCCCATACAAAAACAACAAAAGCAAATTAAACCTTTAATAGATTGGTACTATTTATTAGGCATCATAATCTTAACTCTTAGTTTGGAGTGGTTTATTAGAAAGTATAACGGATTAATATAACTAAATATAAAAACAAAACATGGACAAATTACCTAAGATAGGATTACCAATTATTATAGGAGTAGTCATTATCATCATAATTCTAGCAAAATCTGCAATCACAATAGGATCTGGAGAAGCTGGTGTACTTTATAAAACTTTTGGTGGCGGTGTAGTAACAGAAGAGTCTCCACTAGGTGAAGGCTTTCACTTAATTGCACCTTGGAACAAAGTAATTGTATACGAAGTAAGACAGCAGGAAGTATTTGAAAAGATGAAAGTATTATCAAGCAACGGTCTAGAAATTAATATCGATGCATCTGCTTGGTTTCAACCAATATATGACGATTTAGGAAAGCTTCACCGTCAAAAAGGCCGTGACTATAAAGAGCGCGTGTTGTTGCCTAGTATAAGATCTGCAGCAAGAAGTGTAGTGGGACGTTATACACCAGAGCAATTATATTCTAGCAAGAGAGATGCTATACAACAAGAAATTTTTGAAGAAACTAGAAATCTTGTGAATGACCAGTTTATTCAATTAAATGAAGTGTTAGTAAGAGATGTTACTTTGCCACCTACAATTAAAGACGCCATTGAGCGTAAATTAAGACAAGAACAGGAATCTTTAGAATATGAGTTTAGGCTTACTAAAGCAGAGAAAGAGGCAGAGCGCCAACGTATTGATGCAGAAGGTAAAGCAGCAGCAAACCGTATTTTAAGTGCATCTTTAACAGATAAAATTTTACAGGAAAAAGGTATTGAAGCAACCTTGCAATTATCTAAATCTCCAAATGCTAAAGTTGTAGTTGTAGGTGGTGGCGATGGTGGTTTGCCAATTATATTAGGTAATAACTAATAGAAAAGTAACAACAAAGCTTAAACATAAAAAAAGCCCTATCATTTATTTGATAGGGCTTTTACTTTGATAAAAAATATATGCTTAGTCGATAACTCTTACGTTAACGGCGTTCATTCCTTTGTTACCTTGTTTCAATTCGAATTCAACTCTGTCGTCTTCTCTAATCTCGTCGATTAAACCTGTAACGTGTACAAAGTGCTCTTCGTTTGTTCCTTCTTCTTTGATAAAACCAAATCCTTTAGTGTCATTGAAGAATTTTACTGTTCCTGTTTGCATTATAAAATAATTAATTAATAAAGTGCGAAAATACTTAAAATAAAATTAGTTAGAGCTATTTATACTTAAAAACTTTAAAATAAATACGTTATAAATTTAAAAAGTCTTTAAATTTTAAGTTTAGGTTATTAAATTTCACCCTTATAATAACCTAAAACTGTGAGCAATTACGCTGGTTCTTTAATTTAAAACACAAAAAAAAGCGAGACATTTCTGCCTCGCTTTAATAAATTGTTACTTAAAACTTATGCTTTATTTGCAACTAGCTTTACAGTAATTTCCATATCGTCACTTACCCACTTGTCTCCTAAGTTGTCAAATACAGATTTTGATCCGTAGTTTACATCCCATTTAGTACGATCTATTGTAAATGGCTCAGACTCTAAAGTCATAGTGTCACCATTCATAGTTGTAGTTACAGGAAATTCAATATTATTCTTTTTCTCTTTAATTTGTAAGTTACCTTGTACGTAAGTCTTACCATCTTTTTCAGTTACACCTGTTACAGAAAATGCAGCATTAGGATATTTTTGAACATTAAAGAAGTCACCTTCTTTACCTTCAACAGTTCCTCTAAGGTGCGCATCTAAATTATTCTTCATATCACCTTCTAAATCTGTAGATTCAATAGTAGTCATATCAATAATAAAAGTACCACTCTGTATTGTACCGTTTTCAACGTTTAATACACCAGACTCTATAGCTACTGTACCATTGTGTTTACCTGTTGGCTTAGAACCCATCCACATTAAAGAAGATGCAGCAGTATCTACTTTGTATTTAGCAGCAGCTTCAGAGGCAGCAACTTCAGTTTGAGCTTCACCAGCTTCTGTTTCATTTTTTTTATCACCTTTACAAGCTACAGTAGTACCTACAAGAGCAAGAGCAAGTGCAGCATTCAAGAAAAATCGTTTCATAATCTTAGTTTTTAAATAATTTAATATGATGCAAAATTACATAGTATATAAATGTATGCTCTTAAATTATTATTAAATTATTGCGATGACATTTTGACATTTTAGAAGTATTGGCAGTACTTTTGCCAACTTATATTCAGTTATAAAATTTGATTTAGAAAATGAGCACTAATAAAGAAGAATCTACAGTTAAAGATAATATAGAAGAAGTCTTAGACGACGCTATAGATAAAGTTTCTGAAGAACAAGAAAACAAAGGAGAGACAGAAGAAGAAACAACCGAAGTTTCTGAACTTGAAACTTTAAAAGAAGATTTACAAAAGGAAAAAGATAAATTCTTACGATTATTTGCTGAATTTGAAAACTTTAAGAAGCGCACAAGTAGAGAGCGTATGGAGTTGTATAAGACAGCAAACCAAGAAATGATGGGTGCTATGCTTCCTGTGTTAGATGATTTTGATCGTGCACATTCTGAAATAAGCAAAGCAAAAGATAAAAACCTATCTAAAGGAGTAGAGCTTATTCATAATAAGTTAAGAGATACTTTAGTAAGCAAAGGTCTTACTGAAATGAAAGTAAAAGAAGGTGATACTTTTGATGCAGAAATTCACGAAGCTATCACACAAATTCCAGCTCCAAAAGACAAGCTTAAAGGTAAGATTGTTGATGTGGTTGAAAAAGGCTACAAGTTAGGAGAGCGTATAATACGTTACCCAAAGGTGGTAACAGGAATGTAATATTGGCATTAAGATGTCACATCTTACAGAGTCTGGATGTAAAAGTAGACTCATAGATTTTAATCTAAACCTCATTTTAGGATTTAGAAAACACAGATATGAAAGAAGATTATTACGACATATTAGGAATTAGCAAAGGTGCTAGTGATGCAGAAATTAAAAAAGCATACCGTAAGAAGGCCATAAAATATCATCCAGATAAAAATCCTGGTAATGAAGAGGCAGAGGCAATGTTTAAAAAAGCTGCAGAAGCTTATGAAGTTTTAAGAGATCCTCAAAAGAGAGCACGTTACGATCAATATGGTCACCAAGCTTTCGATGGTTCTGGCGGCTTTGGCGGTGGCGGTATGAATATGGACGATATCTTTAGCCAATTTGGTGATATCTTTGGCGGCGCATTTGGCGGCGGCGGTGGCGGTTTCTCTGGTTTTGGAGGCGGCTTTGGTGGCGGCGGACAACGCCGTGTAAAAGGAAGCAACCTAAGGATTAGAGTAAAACTTACACTTGAGGAAATTGCAAATGGTGTAGAGAAAAAAATAAAAGTAAAACGAAAGAAACAAGCAGAAGGTACAACGTTTAAAACCTGTACAACCTGTAATGGTTCTGGACAAGTAACAAGAGTAACCAATACAATTTTAGGTAGAATGCAAACTGCAGCTACTTGTAACGTTTGTAATGGTGCAGGGCAAATTGTTGAGTCTAAAGGCTCTGGAGCAGATGCTCAAGGTATGACAACTGTTGAGGAAACTGTAAGCATTAAAATACCAGCAGGTGTTGTAGATGGAATGCAGCTTAAAGTTACTGGAAAAGGTAACGAAGCGCCAGGAAATGGTATTGCAGGAGACTTATTGGTAGCTATTGAAGAAAAAGAGCATCCTAACTTACAACGTGAAGGAGACAATCTTCACTACGATCTTTATATTAGCTTCTCTGAAGCTGCTTTAGGAGCATCAAAAGAAATAGACACTGTAACGGGTAAAGTAAGAATTAAGATAGATGAAGGTACCCAAAGTGGTAAGATATTAAGATTGAGAGGAAAAGGTATTCCTAGTATTAATAACTATGGAAAAGGAGACCTTTTAGTACACGTAAATGTGTGGACTCCTAAGACATTAAACAAAGAACAGAAAGAGTTTTTTGAAAGAATGCAGAATGATGAAAACTTTATACCAAATCCAGAAGGTGGCGATAAGTCGTTTTTTGAGAAAGTAAAAGATATGTTTTCATAATTTAGGTTCTTTAACAATATTTTACATATATTTGAATATCACTAATAACTTATTAGTGGTATTTTCTTTTTCATAGCAATTTTTTTCCCATCCTTGGTTTACTAAGGATGGGTTTTGTTTTTTATAGAAGTCACTGTGTAATAAATCATTATTAAAGTCTTCTTAAACACCCTTAAAAAATGTACATTTAGCCTTACTTTTGAAGCATATGGACTACATTCTGGAAGCTAAAAACGTTACCAAAACTTACGGTGACTTTACCGCATTAAACTCGGTATCATTGGCAATTCCCAAAGGCAGTATTTTTGGTCTTCTTGGCCCTAATGGTGCAGGCAAGACAACATTGCTGCGTATTATTAACCAGATTAGTGTTCCAACATCTGGACAAATACTTTTAGACGGAGAGCCATTGCAACAACATCACGTTGCTCATATTGGTTACTTGCCAGAAGAACGTGGACTTTATAAAAGTATGAAAGTTGGAGAGCAGGCTTTGTATTTAGCGCAACTAAAAGGACTAAGCAAACAGCAAGCTAGAACAAGACTAACATATTGGTTCGAAAAGTTTGGAATAGAAAGTTGGTGGAACAAAAAGATTGAAGAGCTCTCTAAAGGAATGGCTCAAAAAATTCAATTTATTGTAACGGTATTACACGAACCAAAGTTTTTAATTTTTGATGAGCCTTTTAGTGGTTTTGATCCTGTTAATGCTAATCTTATAAAAGATGAGATTTTAAAGCTAAGAGACAATGGTGCTACAATAGTATTTTCAACTCACAGAATGGAGTCTGTAGAAGAACTTTGCGATTATGTGGCATTAATACATCACGGTAATAAACTTCTCGATGGAGAAATTACAGAAGTTAAAAAGGCATACCGCTCAAATCAATATGAGGTTGGTATTAAAACGTCAAACATTACAGAGCTACAAAAAGAATTAGAAGAATTATATACAATTTCTCCAGCACATTTTAAGAGCTTAGAAAATATATTAAAATGTACAATACAGGTAGATACAAATAATACATCTAATAATTTACTTCAATACCTAATGAGTAAAGGTCAAGTAGTTCATTTTAAGGAAGTAATACCTTCTATTCACGATATATTTATAGAAAGCGTCACAGATCATGCGTAACTTAAAACTTATAATTAAAAGAGAATATTTGGCACGTGTTAGAAATAAGACGTTTGTCATTATGACATTTTTAAGTCCGTTAATCTTTGTGGGAATGATAGTCCTAATTGCCTATCTCGCTAAGTTAAATAATGATGAGACCAAGGTAGTAGCCATACATGATGCTAATCGTACATTTTACTCAGATTTTGAAAACACTAACGACATTAACTATTTAGATGTTTCTAGGTTAAGTGTAGAGCTTGCCAAAGAACAAGCTATGAAAGATGACTATTATGGATTGTTAGTAATACCTAAACAAATTAATAATCCCACATTTGAAACTGAAGTCAAGTTTTTTTCAAAAGAGTCACCAAGCTTTATTGTTATATCTAATATAGAGAATACGCTATCCAGAAAGTTATCTAATATGAGGTTGTTGTCTGAAGGTGTAGAGTCTTCTGCGTTAGATAAAGCAAGAGCATCTGTTAATTTAGACATAGAAAACTTTCAGGGCGAAAAAAGCTCTAAGTTAGATAACATTACTAAAATGGTATTTGGCGGTATTGCAGGATATCTCTTAATGATGTTCATTATAATTTATGGTAACATGGTAATGCGTAGTGTTATCGAAGAAAAGGTAAATAGGATTATTGAGATTATAATTTCTTCAGTAAAACCTATACATCTTATGTTAGGGAAGATATTAGGTACTTCCTTAGCTGGTATAACGCAGTTTACAATCTGGGTTATTTTAGGAAGCATTTTATTAACTGTTGTAACTACAATTTTAGGCATAGATACTTCAGAAGGAACCATAGTACAACAACAAGCTTTAGAAGCCGCTTCCAATTCTAATACGATGCAGGATTTTATAATAGCGTTCTCTAAATTACCACTGTTGTCACTTATTGTATGTTTTTTCTTATATTTTACAGGAGGCTATTTTCTGTACAGTTCAATTTACGCGGCAATAGGAGCGGCTGTAGATAGTGAGACAGACACCCAACAATTTATGTTGCCAGTTATACTGCCACTTATGTTAGGAATATATGTAGGTTTCTTTTCAGTAATCGAAAACCCTCACGGTACAGTTTCCGTTATATTTTCTATGATACCACTCACTTCGCCAATTGTAATGCTTATGCGTATTCCTTTTGGTGTACCTATTTGGGAAGTAGCCTTATCCATGTTAATTTTAGCTTTGTCTATTTGGGGTATGGTTTGGTTAGCAGCAAAAATTTATAAAGTAGGAATTTTAAAATACGGTAAAAAACCAACATTTAAAGAACTGTATAAATGGCTTAAATACTAATGAAGTTACTTATATCATTTATTATATTATTACAAGACGTTCAAGACAAGGTCAAGGAATCTGTAGAGAAAGCTGAAGAAGGTGTAGAAAAAGCTATAGAGACAGACATTCTTGGTTGGGGCTCCATTAAAGAATTTTTAAACTATGGCCCGCGTTGGAATGCAGGTACCGATAAGGAAATACACCTTACTGTCGGAATGTTGCTATTGGTAATATTAGTGTTCCTTATCACTACATATGCACTTAGATTCTTTAGGAAGTTTTACACACGTAAAATGGAAATTGAAGATAAGAACAAGTTTATAAGCATATTTAGTTTCTTTAAGTATGTTATTTATCTGTTCGTAATTATCATAACACTAAACTCAGCAGGTGTACAAATTACAGCATTGTTAGCAGCTTCTGCAGCATTATTTGTTGGTTTAGGTTTAGCATTACAAGAGTTATTTCAAGATGTTATTGGTGGTGTTTTTATAATAACAGATAAATCTTTACACGTAGGAGATATCATAGAGATGGAAGGTAGAGTAGGACGTGTAATAGAAATAAAATTACGCACCACAAGAGCCTTAACAAGAGATGATAAGGTAATTATCATACCAAATCATAAATTTATAAGTGATACGATCTTTAACTACACACAAAACCATAAGACCACACGTGAAGCCGTAAAAGTTGGCGTGGCTTACGGAAGTGACACAGAAAAAGTGAAACAGATTCTTTTAGATTGTGCTGCAGAACAACGTGGCATACTAAAAAAACCTGCACCTTTTGTCCTGTTTGAAGACTTTGCCGACTCTGCTCTGCTTTTTGGCGTTTACTTTTTTGTTAGCGATTCTTTTGTAGATCCTAAAATTAAAAGTGAACTTCGTTTTAATATAGATAAGAAATTTAGATTAAACAATGTGTCTATACCGTTCCCACAACGCGATGTGCATATATTTAATCAACCAAATAATAACCCAAATAATAACCTTGCAAATGACTAGAATCTGTTTAGTAATATTCGCTTTCTTAAGTATTGGCATGCATCAAGCAGAAGCCCAAACTTCAGACTTAGCCAGAATTGAATATACCTATTTTCCACAATCAGATTCAGACAATTCATTTAGGCGTTTTAGGGCATTAATAAATGCACCTATAAAAGTTAAAGAAGGCAGTTACCTTGTTATTGGAGCAGAATACAGAAATGTAAATTTGGTGTATGAAGATTTAACGCCATTTCCTACAAGAGATTTAGAGAGATTCCAGTCTTATGATCTTTCATTAGGTTATACCTTTAAAATGAAAAATGACTGGAGGTTTGGAGTAAAAACAGGAACAATTATAGCGTCTAACTTTACAGATGGTATAAAATCAGACGATCTTTTATTCTCAGGTGCTGTATACTTTATTAAAGATAAAGATATGGAGGACCAACCAGGAACTTCTAAAAACTGGAGATTAATCTTAGGGTTAAGATATTCAACCACAGCTGGTAGGCCTTTTCCTCTTCCTGTAATTAACTATAATGTAAGAGCTTCAGAAAAATGGAGCTATACGTTGGGTGTTCCAAAAACTAACCTCAAACATTATTTTAGTGAAAAGAGTATTGTACAATCTTTTGTAACTCTAGACGGATTTTTTGCAAATATACAAGATAACATAGATGTAGATGGTAACCCTACAACTAAACCAGCAGACAATATCTCCATGACAGTTGTATTAGCAGGACTAGGTTACGAATATTACTTAACAGATCACCTGTTACTTTATGCTTATGCAGGATATACACTTCTTAATGATATAAGAATGCGAAACGAAGATACAGACGATGTGTATACTGTAAACGATTCTAACACGTTTTATTCTCGTGGCGGAATTAAATTTAAACTCTAAACAATGCCAAAAATACTTATAATAGAAGACGAAGCTGCAATACGCCGCGTACTTACAAAAATACTTTCTGAAGAAAATGACACGTATGAAGTGCAAGAGGCAGAAGATGGTCTTTCTGGAATTGAGCTTATAAAAGATAATGATTTTGACTTGGTTCTTTGTGATATTAAGATGCCAAAGATGGATGGTGTCGAAGTGTTAGAAGCTGCGAAGAAAATTAAACCAGAAACTCCAATTGTTATGATTTCTGGTCATGGCGATTTAGATACTGCGGTAAACACTATGCGTTTAGGAGCATTCGATTATATTTCTAAACCACCAGATTTAAACAGGCTTTTAAATACCGTTAGAATTGCATTAGATAGAAAAGAACTTGTAGTTGAAAACAAACGATTAAAGCGTAAGGTTGGTAAAAACTATCAAATGATAGGCGAGTCTAAAGAAATAGACACTATTAAGGAAATGATAGAAAAAGTAGCACCTACAGATGCACGAGTGCTTATAACAGGTCCTAATGGTACTGGAAAAGAGTTGGTAGCACATTGGATACACCAAAAGAGTGAACGCTCTAAAGGACCAATGATTGAGGTTAACTGTGCTGCAATACCTTCAGAATTAATTGAAAGTGAATTATTTGGTCACGTAAAAGGTGCATTTACTTCTGCAAACAAAGATCGCGCTGGTAAGTTTGAAGCTGCAAATGGTGGTACAATTTTCTTAGATGAGGTTGGTGATATGAGTCTGTCAGCACAGGCTAAAGTACTACGTGCACTTCAAGAAAATAAGATTCAACGTGTGGGTAGTGATAAGGATATAAAAGTAAATGTACGTGTTGTAGCCGCTACAAATAAAGACCTTAAACAAGAAATAGAAGAAAAGAATTTTAGGGAAGACCTTTACCATAGGCTTGCAGTAATTCTTATAAAAGTACCTTCATTAAACGAGCGTAGAGAAGATATACCACTACTGGTAAACTATTTTTCTGGTAAGATATCTGAAGAACACGGCACACCTGCTAAAAGTTTTTCAAAAGATGCCATCAAGCTATTACAGGAATATGATTGGACAGGAAACATACGTGAACTGCGTAATGTTGTTGAGCGCCTTATAATTTTAGGAAACAAAGAGATTGTAGAAACAGATGTAAAGATGTTTGCTAGTAAGCAATAGTCATTAAACTAAGCAACATCACATTCCTTATATCTCCATAGTTTTTAGTTCCTTGTAGTTCTTTTTTAAGCGTCTTGTTAATATACCATATACCAATCTGTAAAAAAGTATTAGTATCCCTAAAATAACAATTAGAGTGGCAATTAATACAAACAACAACAGGTATGGAGATACACCTTCTGGAGTTGTACCAAATTCATTATGGGTATACATTAATACACTTACTACACAAAATGAAAGTGCAAAGAATAAAAGGTTAAACCAGACATAATGCTTAACAGTACGTCTTGTCTGTATTATATTTCGCATTAGTCCTTTTATAGAATCATCTGTGTTTATGCGTTTGTAGTTTATATAAAACTTAACCATAAAAAAGATAATTACCCCATAAAAGATAATATTACTAATCCAGTTAAAAACTTGAAATTCTGGTTTTGTCATCATATTATCCTTATCAAAAATAGCAATGATAACAGATAAGCCTATCCAGAATACAAACTCTATAATACTTATATAAAATATCCACTTTACTATAGAAGACGACTTTTCTAGAAGCATCTTATATAAATCGTTACTCTTATATTTAGGAAGAGAAGCATCCTGCTTCTTCCATTCCTGTTTCAATAAATCCAATCCTTCCATGATATCTACGGATTTAATATTGTTTTTAATTTTGTTTTTATTCGGTTCATCTTCACTCTTGCATTTACCTCGCTTATTCCTAAGGTTTCAGAAATATCTCTGTAATTCTTATCTTCTAAATAAAGAAATACTAAAGCTTTTTCTATGTCATTTAACTGCTTAACGGCTTTATACATTAGGTTAAGCTGCTGTTCTGTTTCATCATCATAAGGTATGTCACTAATCTTAAAATGAACCGTATCATAATCCTGTGTTTTAATTCGGCGTTTAGATTTTCTGTATAATGTTATAGCAGTGTTTAAGGCTACTCTATACATCCACGTACTAAACTTAGAGTCTCCTCTAAATTTAGGGTAGGCACGCCACAACTGTATGGTAATCTCTTGAAACAAATCTTTGTGCGATTGCTGGTCGTTGGTATACATACGACAAATTTTATGCACAATGTTTTGGTTTTCCTCGAGTTGGGCTACAAAACGTTGTTCTAATTGTGTTTTCACAGGTTGTTAGATAGTTACTTGTTAGTTGTATAAAGTTATAACTTGTTACAGCGCAATTAGAAAAAAAATAAGTTTTAAAATATCTGAAGCAAATATATATTTAAAAAAGTACTGGTTTAACGCCTGTTTAAGAATAGTAAAATGCTTTGTTTCGTATCTTTGGGAGAAACATCTTCTATGAATCTTCCAAAAACAGAACATCCACGATTAGTTATAATTGGTGGCGGTTTTGCAGGCATTTCTCTAGTAAAAAAACTTAAAGGATTGCCATTACAAGTGGTGTTATTAGACAAGAGAAATTACCATACGTTTCAACCTTTATTATACCAGGTTTCTACTAGTGGTTTAGAGCCGGATTCCATAGCGTATCCATTGCGAAAAATAACTAAGAATGCAAGCAACTGTCATTACAGGATGGCAGAGGTGCATCAAATAAATGCTGAAACAAATTCAATTTCAACCAACATAGGTGATTTAAAATTTGACTACTTGGTAATTGCTACAGGAAGCAAAACAAATTTCTTTGGCAATAAGAGTATAGAAGAAAACGGAATGTGGATGAAAACTGTACCACAAGCTTTAAACATTAGAAGCTTAATTCTTGAAAACTTAGAGCAAGCTAATATTACAGCTTCAAAAGAAAAGAGGAAAGCATTATTAAACTTTGTCATTGCTGGTGCTGGTCCAACTGGAGTAGAGTTAAGTGGTGCTATTGCAGAACTTAAAAACAATGTAATTCCCAAAGATTATCCTGGACTAGATATAAATGAGATGGAAATACATCTTATTGAAGGTTTAGATAGGGTTTTACCGCCAATGAGTGCGGCAGCTTCAAAAAAAGCAGAGAAATTCCTAAAAAACTTAGGAGTACAGCTACATTTTGAAACGTTTGTTGAAGACTATGATGGTAAAACAGTAACTACTAAAAGCGATTTGTCTTTTGAAACCGAAACGTTTATTTGGTCTGCAGGTGTAACAGGAGCACCAGTAAAAGGTTTAAACGCTAATGCTATTATAGATAAAGCAAACCGATATAAAGTAAACGCATTTAATCAAGTTGAGGGTTATGAGCATATTTTTGCGGTAGGAGACATAGCATTAATGGCAAGTAATGAATACCCTAAAGGACATCCGATGGTTGCACAACCTGCCATTCAACAAGGTGCACAACTTGCCAAAAACATTAAACATATATTAAAAAGTAAACCACTTGAGCCGTTTAGCTATTTTGATAAAGGCACAATGGCTACTATAGGTAGAAATAAAGCAGTTGTCGATTTAGGTAAATTTCGTATTGGTGGTTTTTTTGCTTGGTTTATCTGGATGTTTATTCACCTTTGGTTTTTGGTCGGTTTTAGAAATAGGTTAGTTACATTCTTTAATTGGACGTATAATTATATTAATTATGATAAAGCTGCACGACTAATAATTAGACCATTTAAACAGAAAAAGCATGAAATGTCAGATGGTGAATAATTCAATTTACTGTATCTAATATTCAGACGTAACATAGATACTTTTATGGCGTCTAATCTCTAAACCCTTAAATTAAATTTTATGTATATAGCACAAGTTCAAAACACACTTCATGATTGGTGGCGTTATATTATTGGTGTGATAATAGCTATAGTTGGTGTTTTTGTTTTCTCTGTACCACATCTTATAGGATTAGGTTACAAAGTGGCACAAGGTGAATTAGAGGCTTCACAATTAGAAGATGTTTCTGCAGTTATGACAGCATTTTCTTCCAACGTTAATTTAATTTTTATCATTCTTCCGTTTCTTGGTGGTTTATTGTTTCTGCTTTTTGCAGTAAAAAAACTACACGAGCAAAGCATTACCTCATTAACAACAGCAAGAAAAACTGTAGACTGGAAACGAATATTCTTTGCGTTCTTCTTTTGGGGTATACTATCATCTGGATTGGTGTTATTAGATTATGCTGTTACACCTGAAGATTATGTGTTAAATTTTAATTGGCAGCCATTCATAATACTTTGTCTTATATCTTTCCTGCTATTGCCTTTTCAAACCAGTTTTGAGGAATATTTATTTAGAGGATACTTAATGCAGGGCATTGGTTATTTTGTGAAAAACAAATGGTTTCCATTACTGCTTACATCAGTAGTATTTGGATTATTGCATATTGCAAACCCAGAAGTAGATAAACTAGGCTATGGTGTTATGGTGTATTATATTGGTACAGGTTTGTTTTTAGGGATACTTACCTTAATGGATGATGGTATGGAGTTGGCCTTAGGGTTTCACGCTGCAAATAATATATTTACTGCGCTCTTAGTTACCGCAGACTGGACAGCATTGCAAACCGATTCTATTTTTAAAGATATTTCAGATCCTAGCTTAGGGTTTGTGGAGTTAATTGCTCCAGTTTTTATAATGTTTCCTTTATTATTATTCATATTTGGAAAAGTTTACAAATGGAATAATTGGAAGGAACGTCTAATTGGAAAAGTAAATGTTTATCAAAAACCTGTTGATCCAGATTACAGTATACTATCTGATGCTGAAGATTTAGAATAAAAATATAACGCTTTCTTAGTATTCTCATAACGTATAAGTTAATATCTTAGTCTAACATTGATAATTATGTTAGAAGAACTAAATATAGAGACCGTAGAGACACATCGAGATTTTAAACTTAACAAGCACCATTATTCTTCTCAAGACCTAAAGGTGGTTGCTTACAGTTTGGTAAAGGAAGGAGAGCCTTATGAAGAGAAAGTAGGTAATTTTCTTTTAGATTGGTTAGATGAGAAAGACTATGTAGAAGTTAGTACATCTGGTTCTACCGGAAAACCTAAGGTAATTAAACTTAAAAAAGAGCATATGATAAATAGTGCTCTTGCCTCTCAAAAATTCTTTAAACTTCAAAATCCATGTACTGCATTATTATGTTTGCCTGCAGATTATATAGCTGGTAAGATGATGTTGGTTAGGGCAATAGTTTTGGGTTGGGAACTAGATATGGTTCCTCCAAAAGCAAATCCTTTAGATCAAGTTTACAAGCGTTATGATTTTTGTGCAATGACGCCATTTCAGCTTGATAACTCATTAGCGAGACTGCATTTAGTAAAAAAACTAATAGTTGGTGGTGGTGCTATTTCTGTTAATTTAAGCAAGCTTGTACAAGGAATTAAAACTAAGGTGTATGAAACTTATGGTATGACAGAAACCTGTAGCCATATTGCCGCACGACGTATAAATCCTAAAAAGCAGAAAAAAACTACCATACCATTTAAGACCTTTCCTAAGGTGACTATAAAGTTAGACCATAGAGACTGTCTTATAATTAAAGCACCTAATGTTAGTGATGAGGAGCTTGTAACAAATGATGTTGTAGAGCTGCTTACCTATAAAAAATTTATATGGCGTGGTAGGTATGACAATGTCATAAATAGTGGTGGTGTAAAATTGTATCCTGAAGAAATTGAAACCAAATTATCTAAAATAATAGGGCATAGATTTTTTGTAGCTTCTGTAGAAGATGATTCTCTAGGAGAAAAACTAATCTTACTCGTAGAGAGAGAATTTTCTGAAGAAACCAAAACAAATCTTTCTCAAGCCATAAAAAGCTTGAAAACACTAGATCGTTTTGAGCGTCCAAAACAAATCATATTTATAGAAAAATTTGAAGAGACAGATTCAGGTAAAATACATAGATTAAATACACTGGATCAAAATCTTATGAATTAAAGATATTAAACCTGTAAAACACCAAGATTAAACTTCTTCTCTATAGGAGCGTGGTTTGCAGCTTCAATCCCATGAGAAATCCATTTTCTGGTATCTAAAGGATTAATTACAGCATCTGTCCATAATCTAGATGCAGCGTAGTAAGGAGACACTTGCTCGTCATAACGATCTTTTATCTTCTTAAACATTTCATCTTCCTTCTCTTTAGTAATTGTTTTGCCTTGTTTCTTTAAGGATGCAGTTTCAATTTGCAATAACACTTTTGCAGCAGAGTTTCCACTCATTACAGCAAGCTCTGCAGTTGGCCAAGCCGCAATTAATCTTGGGTCATAAGCCTTTCCGCACATTGCATAATTACCGGCACCATAAGAGTTGCCAATTACAATAGTAAACTTAGGAACAACACTGTTACTTACAGCATTTACTAATTTAGCGCCATCTTTAATAATGCCACCATGTTCACTTTTACTACCTACCATAAAACCTGTAACATCTTGTAAAAACACTAGCGGTATTTTCTTTTGATTACAGTTTGCTATAAATCGTGTGGCTTTATCTGCACTGTCGCTATAAATTACACCACCAAATTGCATTTCACCTTTCTTGGTTTTTACAATTTTACGTTGGTTGGCTACAATTCCAACAGCCCAACCATCTATGCGAGCATATCCAGTAATAATTGTTTGTCCATAGCCGTCTTTATAAGCTTCAAATTCAGAGTTATCTACTAATCTTGAGATAATCTCCATCATATCATATTGCTCATGCCTAGCTTTTGGTAAGATTCCGAAAATTTCATCTTGATTTAAAGATGGTTTTTGAGCTTTTTTACGATTAAAACCAGCTTTATCAAAATCGCCAATTTTATCCATGATATTCTTTATGGTATCTAAAGCATCTTTGTCGTCTTTAGACTTATAATCTGTTACACCGCTAATTTCACAATGTGTTGTTGCGCCTCCAAGAGTTTCATTATCTATAGTTTCACCAATGGCAGCTTTTACAAGATAGCTTCCAGCTAAAAATATACTTCCAGTTTTATCTACTATCAACGCTTCATCACTCATAATAGGTAAATAGGCACCACCAGCAACACAACTGCCCATAACAGCACTTATTTGAGTAATACCCATACTACTCATCACAGCATTGTTTCTAAAAATGCGTCCAAAATGCTCTTTGTCTGGAAAGATTTCATCTTGCATTGGTAAATACACACCAGCACTATCTACTAAATAAATAATAGGTAATCTATTTTCCATAGCTATTTCTTGGGCTCTCAAGTTCTTCTTGCCTGTCATAGGAAACCAAGCACCAGCTTTTACGGTAGCATCATTTGCTACAACAATACACTGTTTGCCTTTAACGTGTCCTATTTTAATAACAACACCTGCACTTGGGCAACCACCATGGTCTTCGTACATACCATCTGCAGCAAAAGCACCAATTTCAATAGCAGCTTCGTGATCATCTAGTAAATAGTTAATACGTTCTCTTGCTGTCATCTTTCCTTTAGCATGGTGTTTTTCAATACGCTTTTCACCGCCGCCAAGTTTAATTTTTGCAAGTCGATCTCTTAAATTTGAAACCTTTAATTTATTAACGTCTTCATTTTTATTGAAGTTGATATCCATAGAATAATGATGTGTTGGTTTGCTATTGTTGCGAAAATACAAAAAACCACTTTGAAATTTAAGAGTTTATATTTTTTCAATTGGCAGTA
This sequence comes from Croceibacter atlanticus HTCC2559, assembly GCF_000196315.1. Lineage (NCBI taxonomy): Bacteria > Pseudomonadati > Bacteroidota > Flavobacteriia > Flavobacteriales > Flavobacteriaceae > Croceibacter > Croceibacter atlanticus. The sequence continues at coordinate 1,822,035 of NC_014230.1, forward strand.
TTCCTTTTATAAATGGAAAATGTTTAAAACCTGTTTATAACACGCAAATAGATTTGTATTTGTTCATCTTATATTAACATAGAATATAGGGAGTTAGATGTACATTTATCACTTGTATTAACCAAACCAAACATTTATGAAATCATTTTTATTTAAACCCTTAATTGTATTATCAACACTTTTAATTATTGTATCCTGTTCGAAGGATGATGATACTTATGAATCTTTAGAAACACTTTCTGTTGAAGTTATTGGTGAAATTGAAGCTAAGACAACTTTACAAGATAATAGTGGAGCACATGAACATAACTTCTCAGGACTAAGAGTGGATGGCTTTACTGAAGCTTTTGAAAGCGGCTCTAAAGGTAGTTACGCTGGTGCAAATGTTACGCTTGCATCTGGAAGCTGGTACCTAACAGATGCTTTGTTAGGCTCACTATCTAATGATAGAAAATACGGCTCTAAATCTATGCGCATAAGAAATTCTGGTTATGCTATCATGAATTTTAATATGGATAACGGTGCAGACATAGTAAGAGTTAGGCACGCTAAATACGGTAGCAATGGTACATCTACTTGGCGTTTAATTGCTTCTTATGATAATGGAGCAAACTGGTACTATGTAGGTGATACGGTAACCACAAACTCTACAACCTTAAACACTGTAACATTTACAGTAAATACAACGTCTGCTGTAAGATTTGGTATTATGAAACTTTCTGGTGGTAGCAATAGAATAAATATAGACAACTTCGAAATCACAACATCATCTGGAAGTGGAAATGGTGGTGGCGGAACAGCAGCAAGAGATAGCAATATTACCTTCGGAAATCCATCTAATGCCAACACTTCATCTAACAACTATTACCTTTCTAAACCAGATTTCATTTTGTCTTACAATAACTCACGAGGAACAGCAAATTGGGTAAGCTGGCATTTAAGTGATGCCTGGAGAGGAAATGCAGACCGTTGTGATTGTTTTAAAGGTGATTACTCATTACCTAGCAGTTTTTATAAGCCAACAACTGGAGATTATACTGGTACAGGATTTAATAGAGGTCATTTGTGTCCTTCAGCAGATAGAACTTATACAGATGGTGCTAATGAAAACACTTTTTATATGAGTAACATTGCGCCACAATCTCCAGATAACAACCAGCAAACTTGGGCAAATTTTGAAAACTATTTAAGATCGTTAACAGATGAAGGCAAGGAAATTCATATTATTTCTGGGGTTCATGGTTCTGGTGGTACAGGAAGTAATGGTTATGCTGCAACCATAGATAGTGGGCAAATTACAGTGCCAGATACGTTCTGGAAAGTGGCATTGATTTTAGATAATGGCACAGATGATATTAATCGAGTAACCTCAAGCACTAGAGTCATTGCAATTAATGTCCCTAATGACCAAGGCGTTAATAGCAATTGGGCACAGTACAGAACAACTGTTAATGCTATAGAGAACCTTACTGGATATGATTTATTAGAAAATATTCCAAACTCAATTGAAGCTGTGTTAGAGTCTAACGTCGATAATGGACCTACAAGCTAAATTGAAGCTAATATAATTTTTCAAAACCCCTTATAAATTGTAGTTTACATTTTATAAGGGGTTTTTTCCTGCAAGTAAAAACAGTGTTGTAGGAAAGTTACCAATACACGATATTTGTCCTTCATTACTGCGCTAAGGATAGAAGCGGTATCATCCTTTGTAAAGGAGATTTAGCGAATAGCCTGTTTAAGCGCCCAAATAACACAATAAAATTTTATAGAAGGATGATGAATAAAAATACAGTATTGGCTTGGGCCACATTTATAATGATATTAGTAGGTCTAGGATTAATTGCTCTAGGTGCTTTTAAATATGACGATGTTGCCGGTTGGGGCTTTGTGTCTGTGGGAATTGGTTTCTTTGCTATTGCTTGGGTGTTTAATGCCTTAAAAGGACGCGTTTAGTAATCCTCTTATTTTAAATTTAAATTTTTGACTATTTATGAGCGACGATAAAAAAGTAATTTTTTCAATGTCTGGTGTAAGCAAGACATTTCCTGGTGCTAATACACCAGTAATTAAGAATATGTATTTAAGTTTTTTCTATGGTGCTAAAATTGGTATCCTAGGTTTAAACGGTTCTGGTAAGTCTACATTATTAAAGATTATTGCAGGTGTAGATAAGAATTTTCAAGGTGATGTGGTTTTCTCTCAAGACTATTCTGTAGGTTACTTAGAGCAAGAACCAAAATTAGATGAAGACAAAACTGTACTGGAAGTTGTAAAAGAAGGTGTAGCAGAAACTGTTGCTGTTTTAGATGAGTACAATAAAATAAACGATCAATTTGGATTAGAAGAGGTTTACTCAGATCCAGATAAGATGGAAAAGCTTATGAACCGTCAGGCAGTTTTGCAAGACGAGATAGATGCCAGCAATGCTTGGGATCTAGACACAAAGCTTAATATAGCTATGGATGCGCTACGTACGCCAGATGCAGATAAAAAAATAAGTGTACTTTCTGGTGGAGAACGCCGTCGTGTTGCTTTATGTAGATTACTGCTTAGAGAGCCAGATGTTCTTTTATTAGATGAGCCTACCAACCACCTTGATGCAGAATCTGTACATTGGTTAGAGCACCATTTACAACAATATAAAGGAACGGTAATAGCAGTAACTCACGATAGATACTTTTTAGATAACGTTGCTGGTTGGATTTTAGAATTAGATAGAGGTGAAGGTATTCCTTGGGAAGGTAACTACTCTTCTTGGCTAGACCAAAAATCTAAACGTTTGGCTCAAGAAAGCAAAACAGCCTCTAAACGTCAAAAAACTTTAGAGCGAGAGTTAGAATGGGTACGTCAAGGTGCAAAAGGCCGCCAGACTAAACAAAAGGCACGTCTTAAAAATTATGATAAGCTTTTATCTCAAGACCAAAAACAGTTAGATGACAAGTTGGAAATTTATATTCCAAATGGTCCACGTTTAGGAACAAATGTTATCGAAGCTAAAAACGTAAGTAAAGCTTACGGTGATAAATTGTTATATGACGACTTAAACTTTCAACTTCCTCAAGCAGGTATTGTTGGTATTATTGGACCAAACGGTGCTGGTAAAACAACAATTTTTAAAATGATTATGGGCGAAGAAAGTCCAGATAGCGGTAATTTTGAGGTAGGAGACACAGCAAAGATCGCCTATGTAGATCAAAAGCACGCTAATATAGATAACGATAAATCTATTTGGGAAAACTTTAGCGATAGCCAAGAATTAGTAATGATGGGTGGCAAGCAGGTTAACTCTAGAGCTTACTTAAGCAGATTTAATTTTAGTGGTAGCGAACAAAACAAAAAAGTAAGCAAGCTTTCTGGTGGTGAGCGAAACCGTCTTCACTTGGCAATGACGCTTAAGGAAGAAGGTAACGTATTACTGTTAGATGAGCCTACTAACGATTTAGATGTAAATACACTTAGAGCATTAGAGGAAGGTTTAGAAAACTTTGCAGGCTGTGCAGTAGTAATTTCTCACGACCGTTGGTTCTTAGATAGAATTTGTACTCATATTCTTGCTTTTGAAGGTAATAGTCAAGTATATTTCTTTGAAGGTGGTTTTAGTGACTATGAAGAGAATAAAAAGAAACGATTAGGAGGCGATTTAATGCCAAAACGAATCAAATACAAACGACTAACCAGAGATTAGTTCGTCGATTAAATTTTACAAGAGCTTAACTACCAGTAGTTAAGCTCTTTTTATTTTAACATATTTTTACATAAACACGTTAAATCTTAGCTAAATAACATAATTTCAATACATTCGAGACGTTTAACTATATAATATTGCAACGTATAAATGCTCCACGTTTAGTGTAGAGCTATAAAAATTAAATTTATGACAACTGAAAAAAATAACACAGGAATGCGTGTACTCACTATACTATTAGCAGTATTGCTAGTTGTTGCGGGTATTATGGTTGTAAAGTTATACAATCAGGAAAAAGAGACTAAAGCTCAATTAGAGAAAGAGAAAGAAATTGTACTTAAAGACCTTAATGAAATGGTTGTGCAGTATGATGAGGTAATTGAAGAAAACAACCTTGTAAACTCAGACTTAAATGAAGCTAGAGAGCGTGTAAAAATACTTATAGATTCTGTTGAGGTAATGAAAGCAGATATTGCTGTATTACGTCGTTACCAAGGTCAAGTTAATAAGCTTAACAAGCAGTTAGAGTATTTATTTGCTCAAAACGATTCTTTAAGAGGTACTAATAGCTTATTAGCTATGCGTGTTACAGAAACTAAGGAAGAGTTAGATCAAACCAATGCTGCAAAAGATTCTTTAGCTACTAAAGCAGAAGAGTTAGAAACGGTAATTGCCAAAGAAGCTAGATTATCTGTAGTAAGTTTAAAATCTAATGCAGTTATTGAAAGACGCTCAGGACGTTTAGTTGAAAATGACAACGCAAGTAGAGTAGACTTAATAAGAACTTGTTATACTATACCTACAAACCGTTTAGCAGAACCTGGAGACAAAGTATTATATGTACAAGTAAAAGATCCTAAAGGTATTATTATGGGTGCCAATCAAACTGTTACAGTTGATGGTGAGCAGATAACATATAGTAAAATTTCAAGATTCTACTACGAGAACAAGCCTTTAGATGTTTGTGAAAATGTAAAAAACACAAGAGGAGATTTCTTAGAAGGAAAGTATACAGTAAATGTATTTAATGGTAATGAATTACTATCTACAACAGAGTTTGTGTTAGACTAAACACTATTTAAATACTATAAATTATTAAATCCCGATGGTTTAACCATCGGGATTTTTTTTGTGCCAAATCTAATCTTTAAGGCTTATTTTGTAAATAAACTGTAACATTTTAACGATTTTGATTACTTATCTATTAAACAATCCTAAAAATGAGTTACGGTCCACACCAGATGAAAATGTTACAGGACAGAAGGCAAAAAACGTCTTCTCGTACTCAGGAATTCTTTAAGCAATCCACGCATAAAGTATATTCAGGTAAGGTTAAAAAACTACATTCAGTTGAGGTTACAGAATCATTATTATTCGATATAAGAAGACGATTAAAAAAGGAGCATAAAATGAGATTGAAAAAGATTGTCGTATTCACAACAATAGTTCTCATTTTAATACTCACAGTAATTTTTATTTACTTGTAAAAATGAAAGCCTTCAAAATTTTAATACTCAACTATTTTAACGAAATTGCTATAACATTTTTCATTAATCAACACTAAGACTTAACACAATTTAAATACAACATGGCAGACGATTTTGATTTATTAGAAACGGCATCTTCAGAAAAGAGCCAAGAAAAAGTAGATGTAAACTGGGGCAAAACCATAGACCAGATGAAGTCTAGACTTTCTCAGGAACAAGACCCACAAACAAGACAAAAAATCTTAAATGCCACATTAGACGATGTTGTGAAAATGGCAGAGACAGATAGGTCTACACTATTAGATGCCATTAAAGATCTTACAGACTATCAAGATGAAGTAGGAATAATATTCGAGAAATTCTCATCATTAAATGCTGAAGAGCAAAAAGTGATTGATGATGCTCAAAAAGCTTTAGAACGTGCTAAGATTGAACTGGAAGATGCAGAAAATGTAAAAGATACTTGGTGGAATAATTTATTTGGTCGCAAAAGCCGAATTAAAAAGAAAGAAGAAGAACTTAAAGAAGCTCAGAAAACTAGAGATGCTGCAGATAATAAAGCTAAAGCAATGTTTCAAGGGCGTATTGAAAGTGCAGATGTACAAACACTTTTAGGTGAATTATCTTATAAGTCTCAAGCAGCAGTTACACGTCTTAAAAATAGAGAAGTTGAAATTAAAGAAGTAGAAGACAGATTACAAGATGCTATTGTAGAAGCAAGTAAAAACCATACAAAAGCACTTGAGAAAAAAGCAGAAACAGAAGAAAAGCTAGAAGAGCAATATGCATTGTTAAAGCAAGCACGTCAAGCTTTAGAAGAAGTTACTGACAAGCAATCTACACAATACTCAGAGGCAATAGGAAAAGTTACTCAGATCGAGCAAAAAGTAGAAGAGTTAGAAGGGTTGAGAAACGCCTATATAACGCTTGCGGCTTCAAAAGACAGCTTTGTACATAAACATAATCTTACCATTAAAGTTTTAACGTCTTTACGCAGTAACTTACAAACACATCGTGCTAAATTAAAGAGTGATACAGAAGAGCGTCTAAAATACTATGATGGTTATATTGTAGCATTAAAAGCACGTACAGATCAAGAGTTTGCGGCAATCTTAGAACACCTAGGTGTTAAGACAGATGAGCATATTGGAGAAACATTGGCATCTATGCATACAGCAAGTGCTAAGGCAAGACAAAGTATGATGGATAACATTCCTGTTCATGAAAAAGTTATGAAAGGTGTGTATGGCAGTTATGCTGAAGCATTACAGGAAATAAGAGAAAAGGATGCAACAATACGACAAAATTTTGCAGACAGATATGGGATAGATATGAAAGAACTGTTTGAAGAATATTACGCAGATGGTAAAAAGCAAAATCCTAAACCAGAAACTCCTAAGAAACCAAGTGAACCAGACACTTCTGGAGATGACCTTTTAAGTTAATTCCCTTTAACTTTAAACACTAAAAATGTAATCGCATAGTGTTGCATTTTTAGTGTTTTCAATACTACTTGTACTTTTTTTTACTGTCTATTCTAGTTTTCCAATACATTACATGTCCTTAAATCAAATTGTAACACCGTTAGATTCTGCTACCTTAGAGACTAAGGAACAGTATGTTTTTTATCATCATATTGTAACACATGCTATAGATGTTGTCTTAAAAGGCTTAGAAACTCATAGCTTATGTAATACCCAAGAAGTAGTCTTAATTAAGCAATACATGAAGCTATTCTTGTATTCTTTAGAGATGATGCGTGTTAAATATAAATATGATGAAGAGCATCATATGAAAATTGATGTTACAGAATCTGGTTTTCCTAACTACCTTGAGTTTAGATATCTTATAAACGACTTAGCATTAAGAAATGAACATATTAATAGGCTACCTAAAGTAGAAGAGCTAAAGGAGAAATTTTTAGATACTCTTTTAAAAGACAAAACTCATATTAGTGAGCACCAATTGTTTCAAGCAGCATATATAGTATATTACTCCGATGTTGAAGAGCATAAAATTTTCAAAAGATTTATACAGGGAAAAATACTAAAGGCAAATGCACACAACGCTCAATATATGGTGAGTTGGTGCTTTTATGATGTAAGCTTAAACAGACCTTTTTTAAACTTCATGTACTTTGATTATTCTGGAGACGTAGAAGACCTAAAAGACGATTTATATACAGTGTTGTTAAGTACTGCAGACCGATCTATGAGTTTGGATACCTTGGCATATCTTATAGACAAAAAACTATATAAGGTATATCCAAAACTATTAAGGAGATTAGATTTAGGACCAATTCATAGTGTATTTGCAAAAGACGAAAATATTTTCACACACCAAATACTTAAGAGTATTGTAAGTAAAGACTTACCGTTATCTTCTTATGCATTAACGTTAAGTATAGACAACTTAACTACAAAAGGCACTTTTAAGGAAGGTAGTTTTTTTATGAAGCAAACCCTTCAGCATTGGGATAAGCAACCAACAGAGAAATACTTATTTGCACCACATCGTGTATTGCAAATGTTATATCATAACGTTCCAGAAACAATTACAAGGTTAAGTAAATCTCCTTTCCTAATAGACGATCTTGAAATTGATTTAAAGAAAAAAGAACATTGAAAAAAGGAATTTAGGGAATAGCACATAGTGCCGTAAAGTGCTTTCCTATAATTTTTATTCATAGAACCTGACAACCATCTTAACCTAAAACAAATGGAACATAACAGTACATTCCCAATAAAAGAAGCAGATTTAAAGGCGTTGCGAGAAGAAGCGGCTTCCTATATTAAAGGAATACAATGGGAGCAAGGTTATCGAGCAAAAAGCAAGGAAAAGGAAACCAAGGAGCAGGAAAACATATTACTTTACCTTTCTAAAGCAACTGGAGGTTCTTCTGCCACAGACATTACTTCTGTTTCAAAAACAATTTTAGCTCTTAAAAAACGGTTGTTGCCAGATACAGTAGCATTACCATTACAACTAAATGAGACGCTATTTGTTTTACAAGAAGCTATAGCCATAGGTATATGGGCAAAAGATAGTTATTATGATGCCTCTGGTTTAAGCGATTTAAATGAACGCAAGGCAACCCTAACACCTAACCAGCGTCACGACTTAGAAGCTAAGATGCAAACCGCTACGGCATTTATGTTATTTAGTTTGGCAAGTTACATAGTCACTACATTAAAAGAACGCACAAGTGAAACTGTAAACGTGATGAAAAACAAGTTTGCAGGAATACCAGAACTTTCTTTAAACACACCTACAAAAGGACTATCGTGTGTGCTGTTTTATTATGACAAGTACTTAAATCATCCAGATATTATTACTAAAGAACGTGATAGTATAGATTTTACGGTTGTTTTCTTTGAAGCATTAATAGGAGAAATTAATCTTCGTAAAAATGCGTTGGAGCACACAGAAACTATTACAGACAGAACATATAAATTAGAGAATTCAACATTTTCTATCTCAGGTTGGGATCTTAATTTTTTAGATACAGCAAAGAGTGTAGAGTTTAATAAAATTAAGTTTGAAGAAATTGTTGGTAACCGAGATGCCAAACATTTTTCTAGACGGCTAACAGAGCGTTTGCTAAGTTATGATGTAGAAGCAAAGAAGAATCCGTTTCAGGAATTAGGCGGCTTTATGCCAGTATTTATGGGTTACGGTATTCCTGGTACAGGAAAAAGTATGCTAATTGCAGCTATTGCAACACGATTAAAAGAGTTAACAGACCAATTAGAAGTTCCATTTTTATTTCACCCAATGCCAGATACGTTAATATCTACATTTCAAGGTGGTTCTGCGGAAAAGATGGTACAGTGGATGAAACCTTTACAAGACCCAACTCGCTTAATCTTTGCACCTATAGATGATGCTGAGAATAATTTACAAGAACGTACAGCACAAGGTGTTTCCGCAGGTGTTAAAGAAGTAATAGGTGTGTTTTTAAGGTATACAGAAGGTGCATATGCTATGAATTACGGAAATTCATCTATTGGCTTATTTACAAACTTGCCTGAGCAATTAGATAAAGCGGTAATAAATAGGATTCAAGGCAGATTTAAAATTGACGGCGCGCAATCTGAGAACGACTTTATAGATCAAGACTATTTATGGTGGAAAAAATTTGAAACCACATTGCCTGGTTTTGTAAGTATGAAAAATCCAGACTATAGTTTTTTAGCCGATCAACAATTGGTTTCAAACTTATCTCAACTTATGGAGACAATTGAAAAGCCAACAGAAGAACGCGTCTTGAAAATTTATGAAACTGTTGAAGCTGCTCATACAGCTAACGAGCATCAATTTTATGCAGCGTTATACAAACAAGTACAAGATGTATTTCCATTTTTCTCTTCTAGAGATGTAAGAAATATACAGAGTGCAATTTCGCTAAGGTTAACAGATTTCGATTTACCCGAAGACTGGTATGAAAATCCTGAAATATATTTTAAGAAAACTTATAACACAAAGCTCGATATGCTTAGGGAGTTAATGAAAGCCAATATGAAAGGCCTTAATTTCTCTGACATAAGAAAGCAAGAAGTTATTCGCTATCTAGATAATATGGCCATAATAGCAGATACAGATTTTAAACGCAAAGTAGACAGCCGTATTAAACAAATGAATGTTGAGGTTGCTGCAAGAAAACAGTTTGAGAGCTAAGGTTTCTTTGTTATTCAGCTAATAATTCTGTTACAAAAGCATCAAACTCTCTTTTAAAAACTTCATACTTTTCTCCAGTTGCAGGACCATCAAAACCAGTGTGAATCTTTCTTACTACACCTTTTTTATCTACAAATATAGTAGTAGGATAGGAGAGAATTTGGTTAAGCATAGGTAACTTTTCTTGAGATTTAGCTTTATCTGCACTACCATATTGTGCTAATAATATAGGATAAGGAACATTTGCATTGTCTTTTAACCTTTCAATACTTTTAAAAGCCTTTTCCTTGGTAGGAGCATACTCAAAAGCAAGAGCTAGAAATTCTAAATCATCTGTTTTATAAGCATTATAATAGTCTACATAATATCTTGTCTCATCTAAACAGTTAGGGCACCAAGTTCCCATAATTTGTATAATTCTTACTTTTCCTTTAAGGTTGTCATCATTTAAGGAGATACTTTCGCCTTTAAGATTTGGAAAAGTAAACTCTAAACCATCATAACCATCTTTAATATAAGTTAATGCATTTGCATCTGGAAGCTCATAAGCATCATTGCGCATAGCCTCAAAGGGTTCCTTAAAATGATTGCCAGAATAAAAAGTTCCTTTTAATTGATCACCTTCTACTTGACCGCTAAATAAAAATGCGTGAGCACCATCAAAAGTAGAAAGTTCAAAATAGTTGCCATATACAACACCTTCTAAGTAACGATAGTCTCCAGTTGTAGTTCTAAAAGTACCCGTAAGAGTATTACCATCTTGTATAAAAATACCTTTTGCGACATAACTATCTTCTGTGCCTGGACTAAAAATAGTTTCCCATGAGCCTGTCATGTCTACACTTGGTTCATCTTCAATTTCAAACCGATCTTTTTTACCATATGTAGCTGTAAAGTTTACAATGCGATTTAAGCTTGGTTTAATATACTTAGCAGAAATATTTGTAGAGTCGAATGTGCCTTTAATGATACCTTCGTATACAGGAAATTGAATAGTAATGGTGTCGCCTTCTACATTAATATCTTCAACATTAATTTCCTCTTCGGCATTAAAAACCGTTAAGGTATTATTATCATTAACCTTAAATGTAAAGGGTAACTGTTTACCATCTTGTACATCTAAAACAGCATGCCAATCTCCTGTTTTTAAAGGGAGACTTTCTTGAGTGTTAGTAGTAGTTTCTGTTTTACAAGATAGTAGCGTAGTGAACACTAATAAGGTTGCAAAAAATGCTTTCATAACTAATAAATTAAGTTGGTTGGTCGTAGTAGAAAGGTATAGCTTTCTATAAAATTAAAGTAATGTAAGTGCTAAATTATAAGGTGTATTTACGTTTTCTAAGGCTTATAAATACAACTCCAAATATAGCTAATAAGACAAGCGGCAATAAAATATTGATAAGCTGCCACTTAAGTTTTTCATCTGCTATTTTATCTGGATTTAGGAAGGCAATAGATATTTCTTTAGATCTAATATCTATTAACCCAGTATCGTCTAGCAAGTAATTTACGCTGTTTAAGAGAAACTCTTTGTTTCCATAAGCAGCGCCAGTATAACGTTCAAAACCTAACTCTAAAGGTTGATTGCCGTTAGTTTTGTTTTTTATAATATCTCCATCTGAGATGACGAGCATTGCAGTAGCTTCACTATTGTTTTTGTTGTTTTTATAACTAAAAGGTTTCAATCTATTTTCATACACAGATGTAAATGAACCTTCTAACAATACAGCTAAAGGTTGTTCGCTATCTTTATAAAGTTCTAAATTTGGTTGTTGCCCTAAAGCTTTTAAGGATAATTGTCTTGGTACAGCGTCGAGCTTTGTTGTGGGTGAACTGGTGAGTAACACAGTTTTGTTTATACTATTCTTTAATGTGTCTATTGGGTTGGCATACTCAAACCTTACAGCTTCAATATTGTTAACTATAGGATGTGCTTTTGTTGCTGTTGGTAGCGGAAAGTAAAACCAAGGATATGGGTTAAATTGTGTGTCTTCACCTTGTCCACTTGCTAAAATTAATGGCGCGCTATACAGATCATTTACTAATTCAGTATTTATCCTAATACCATATTTAAAGAAATAGTCATCTAAATTAAGTGTTCTTGGTAATGCAAATGAAGTTTGAGAAGGATTAAATAGACTATCAGTTTCAAAAGCAACTTGCTCTGTTAGCCAGAGCATTTTACCACCTTGCATAAGATACTGGTCCAAAACATATTTTTCTTGCTCTGTAAATGCTTGAGTTGGTTTAGCTTCAATCACTAAATCATACTCATTTAGCTTCTCTAATGTACCAATCGGATTATTAGCAACACTATCTAAAGTAAATGGAGCAACACGATAATACGGTTTTATAGTCTTTATAAAATCTGCAATATTTAGATCTGGTAATTCACCATTACCTCTCATAATTGCAATTTTTTGCTTTCTTGGAGTAAGTAATTTAGAAAATGCATCTGCAAACACATACTCAAGTTGTTGTACAGAAGCGTTAACACGTTCTTCTGTGGTAGCTCCTAAATTATTTTTTAATAATGGAATTTTTACAGTTTCATCATTATAATTAGCCATTGCCCACGGAAAAATAATACGTTGCTCATTTTTACCATTTTCTTTAACAGTCACTCTGGCTGGTGTCATCCCCATTTGGTAAAACTGTGTAGCTATGGCCTCAGCATCGGCATTTCCTTCTAATGGATTTATAAAGTTGAAGTATATGTAAGGGTTTTCAGCATTAAACTCCTCAAGGATAGATCGAGTTTCAGTTTGAAGTCTTTTAAACTCCGATGGAAATTCTCCTTGTAAAAATACATCTACTATAAGTGGAGCTTCTGCTTTGTTGGTAATATCTAAAGCAGCTTCAGAAAGTGTATATCTGTTGTCTTTTGTAAAATCAAATCGGTTAAAAAATGAACTTGAAACACTGTTTATAATAACAAGTATGACAACAACTAATATGAGTGGCTTTATATGTGAGTTAGACGTTTTCAAATTAATTAGTATAGCGTTTAATATTGAAATGCGTTAAGGCTATAAAGAGAACAGTTATACTTATAAAATAGATAAGATCACGAGTGTCTAAGACACCTCTTCCTAAACTATCATAATGGTATTGTAATCCAAAAAAGCTAAGATTAAAAGACGACTCATTAATTAATTGGCTTGAAATCCCATCAAATCCATAAAACATTAAAAAACATATTAGAACGGCAATTATAAATGCCACTAATTGGTTTTGGGTTACGCTTGAGGCAAATAACCCAATAGCTACAAATGTAGATGCTAATAACAGCATACCTATATATGATGTAAGGATAACACCTAAATCTAAATTACCTGTAGGATTACCTAATGCATATATGGTCCAGACATAAACAAGTGTTGGTAGTATTGCAATTACTATTAATGACAATGCACCAAAATATTTCCCTAAAATAAGTTGCATAGAGCTAATAGGCTTGGTGAGTAATAACTCTAATGTACCTTGTTTTCGCTCTTCAGCAATACTTCTCATAGTAACAGCAGGAATAAGAAAGAGTAATACCCAAGGTGCTAACCTAAAGTAAGAAGACAACTCAGCGAACCCATAATTAAAGACATTAAAGTCACCTTGGAACACCCAAAGAAATAATCCATTAACTATTAGGAAAACAGCAATGACCAAATACCCTATGGTACTTGAGAAAAAGGTTTGTATGTCTTTTTTTAAGATGGCGTACATAAGCTATGACAATGATACCAATTTGTTGACACTCCAAGCTTCTGGTTTGCCATTAAATTTCAGTTTAGTTTCTTCCCAAACAGCTTTAAAAAGGGTTGAGTGTCTGTAATTTTCTAAATCCTCTTCAAGATTCCAATAACTATACGTGAAAAAAATCTCTTTATTATTTTTATCCTGATATAATTCTAAAAATTGACATCCTGGAAAATTTCTGATTAAAGCTTTCTTCTCATCAAACATTGTTTTAAACGAAGAAATCTCTTCAGTTTTAATAATCAATTTTACAATTCTTACAAACATAGGATTATTTAAAAGTTACGGTAACAGTATCTAAATAGGTAAGCCCAAATAGACTAGAGGCACCACCACTTGTTTGAGGGTTACTTCTGTACATTGCCAGCTCTATGAAATCTGATGTATTAAAGATGGCAAGTTTCTTACCTTCATCATCAAATCGTTGTTCTTTATTTACCGTAAAATCAATTGCCTGGCTATAACTGGTAAATATTTTAGAAATCTTTAAACTTCTCGCGTGTATGGTAAACGCTCTTCCTTTACCAATTGTCTCGAAAATAGACTTGCTAATATTGGTAACCACATTACCATAATTGTCTATATATATTACGTGTCCTGTAATTTGTGTTAGGTCATTATTAGCTTGAGCTTTTAGGTAATGTAACTCTTTAATAGTTTCACTAATTTTTCCGACAACCTCCAACGTACCTCCACGCGCTATGTGGCAAGCAACACTTACAAAAACATCTAGAACAGGAAAATTTGTCTTAATAGCATCGTGAATATTAATCTCAACTATCTTTTCAGGATTAATTTCTGAAGTAAGCAAACTCATAATTCCATTATCTGCACAAATAAAGAAATGCCCATCTAGTTTTAATGCAAGATGTTTGTTTTCTGGGGTTAGCTCTGCATCTACACCAATAATATGAATGGTACCCTCAGGAAAACTTTTGTAGGCATTTTTTATAATGTACGCAGCCTCTGGAATGTGAAACGGAGAAATACTATGCGTAATATCTACAATACGCATATCTGGCATCTCATTATATATAGCACCCTTAACTGCACCAGCAAAAGGGTCTTTCTCCCCAAAATCTGTAGTAAGCGTAATTATAGCCATATATAAAGGTTAATATTTAGATTTAAGAAATTAAGAATGAAAACACTTTATGAGGATATATTTTCATTAAATTTGTTAGACAAAACTATGCAATTAAACACAACTTTGTAAATAAATTCTACCGGCTTTTGAACGAACTTATCATAGAACTTTCCGAAATTAACCCACAAGAATTTTTTGGGTCACAAAATTCAAACATTCAGCTTCTTAAGAAATATTTTCCTAAGTTAAAACTTGTTGCAAGAGGCAATAAGTTAAAGGCTTTTGGAGATGAAGATCACTTAGAGGAGTTTGATAAACGCATGAGTATGCTAATGGAACATTTTTCTAAGTATAATAAGCTAGATGAAAATGTGATAGAACGTGTGCTTACTAGCGACAAAAAATCTGATTACGAAACCTCTGCAACTAGTGGAGATGTGTTAGTTCATGGTGTTAGCGGAAAACTTATTAAAGCACAGACGGCAAACCAACGTAAGTTGGTTGATCTTATGAGTAAGAACGATATGGTTTTTGCAATAGGACCTGCAGGAACAGGAAAAACGTATACAGGTGTAGCATTAGCTGTAAAAGCGTTAAAGGATAAAGAAGTAAAACGTATTATCTTAACACGACCTGCAGTTGAAGCTGGTGAAAATTTAGGATTTCTTCCTGGAGATTTAAAAGAAAAATTAGATCCTTATATGCAGCCTTTGTATGATGCGTTGCGAGATATGATACCTCATGAAAAGCTAGAAACGTATATAGAAAAAGGAGTTATACAAATTGCACCAATGGCATTTATGCGTGGGCGTACTTTAGATAATGCCTTTGTTATTTTAGATGAAGCACAAAACACTACGCATGCACAAATGAAAATGTTTTTAACCCGTATGGGTAAAAGTGCAAAATTTATGATAACAGGAGATCCTGGGCAAATAGATTTACCAAGACGAATTATTAGTGGTCTTAAAGAAGCTATTTTAGTGCTTAAGGATACAGAAGGTATTGGCATGGTGTATTTAGATGACAAAGATGTAATACGCCATAAACTTGTTAAAAAGGTTATTGAAGCTTACAAAGCTATTGAAAACCAAAGCTAGAATAACCTAAGACAATCACAACAATTTATAACCCTATCAACGCATTGCAATGAATACGATTACAGAGTCAAATTTTACGTTTCCAGGTCAAACAGATGTATATAAAGGAAAGGTAAGAGACGTTTATACATTAAATGATGGTAGGTTGGTTATGGTAGCATCAGACAGGTTAAGTGCTTTCGATGTTGTTATGCCAAAAGGAATACCATATAAAGGACAAATACTAAATCAAATAGCCACAAAGATGATGGCTGCTACAGAAGATTTAGTACCTAATTGGTTACAAGCAACACCAGATCCTAATGTTGCTGTGGGTATAGCTTGTGAACCATTTAAAGTAGAAATGGTTATAAGAGGATATTTGTCTGGGCACGCAGCAAGAGAATATAAAGCAGGAAAACGAATTCTTTGTGGCGTAGCTATGCCAGATGGTATGAAAGAGAATGATAAATTTCCAGAACCTATAATAACTCCTGCAACTAAAGCAGAGAAAGGTGATCATGATGAAGATATCTCGAAAGAAGATATTCTTAAACGTGGCATTGTTTCTAAAGAAGATTATACGGTATTAGAAGACTATACTAAAAAGCTTTTTAAACGCGGCAGCGAACTTGCAGACAAGCGCGGATTAATACTTGTAGATACTAAATATGAATTTGGGAAAACTTTAGACGGAAAAATCCTACTCATTGATGAAATTCATACACCAGATTCTTCTAGATATTTTTATAAAGAAGGTTATGCAGATCGTCAAAACGCTGGTGAAGCCCAGAAACAGTTATCTAAGGAGTTTGTTAGGCAATGGTTAATTGCAAATGATTTTCAAGGTTTTGAAGGACAAACTATTCCTGAAATGAGTGATGCTTATATTAAATCTGTCTCAGATCGTTATATTGAGCTTTACGAAAACATTACAGGTGAGGCTTTTATAAAATCAGATATTTCTAATATTACTTCAAGAATATCGAAGAATTTAATAGAATACTTGAAAGAAAATTAATTGATTTCTTCGTTTTTAGACTTTTTTAACAAAATATTTCGCTTCTGCACAAGCATTAACAGTCTTCACTTTGTTAAATAAAATACCATTTTAAGTTTTTTTTAATAAAATAGATAATCATGTTAAAAAAATTAACATGATTATCTATTTATAAATGGTTATTCTTAATATAATCTTAATTTTTTATTTGAAGCTATGTATTTTCAGCATTTCATAATTATTCAAATAATACTTTGTTATGGTTTAACCATAATTTTTATTATGCGTGTACAATAATTCTTGTTAATATATTCTTAAATAGATTTCAGTGTTGTTAAAATTCAAGAAGAGGTGCAATACAGTTGTAAATTGTATTTGTATTAAAAATTTAAATCCTCTTATTATGAAAACAACATTACAAATTACGACTGCAGCGCTTTTCGCAGCAACTTTACTTTCTTCTTCCAATCTTTCTGCTCAAGTTGACCCAATAATCACCTTAAGTGAAGATCACATGATTTATTTTCAAGGTTTGCCACAAGCAAGTTTATCTACTTATTTAGATAATAGCGATAATCAAAATATTACTAGAGATGGAGATATGCTTTATCTAGATAATGCAAACCCAGTTGATTTATCTGACCTACGTGATAACACAGACAATCAATACCTATTAAAATTTGGACACACCTTATTATTAGAAGATGGTGGTTCTGTAGATTTTTCAGAGTATGCTCAAAATGCTCACAGAGATGGTGATATGCTATTGATAGACAATGCTGATCCTGTTGATTTATCTGACCTTAGAGATAATACAGATAACCAGTACCTTTTAAAGTTTGGCCATATGTTATTATTAGAAGATGGTGGCTCTGTAGATTTTTCTAGCTATATGGATAATACAGACGAGCAAACAATTTCTGCTACAACAAGTGCAAACAACTTAAGACTAAGTATTTCTAATGGTAATGATATCGATATTGATATGGCACCAGTTTTTGAAGAACATAAATTAGCTATTAAAGCTTTACTTTTACAAGTTGAAGCTTTAACTGAACGTGTAACAGCATTAGAAGCTTGTTCTTGTCAGACTATTAAAACAACTGGGCAAAACAAGCCACAAACAATTGAAGCTAATGGCGGTCCTAATGCTAGAGGAACACAAACTCAAACTCAAGATGTAGACGCTAAAGTGACTACAGAAAACTCTGCAAAACTTTACCAAAATATACCTAACCCTTTTCAGGCTACAAGTTCTATCAAGCTTTTTGTGCCAGAACAAGCTAAGTCTGCAGTAGTTAAATTTTCAAATACTAGTGGGAAAACAGTTTCTTCAATAGATCTTACTCAACGAGGATATTCTGAATTAGATGTAAACGCATCAGATTTGTCTGCTGGAATCTACTTATATACTTTATACGTAGATGGAAAATTAATTTCAACAAGAAAGATGGTAGTTAAATAATGATTTAACTTTATTAGAATATTAAAAAAGCTTCAGTTAATTCTGAAGCTTTTTTTGTGCTTTAAACTTTCGTGTATCTACAAAATGTTAACTATATACTAGATTCTTTAAAATTCTTTGTTTCCTAAGGTTTAAAGACTTTTTAGTTATAAGGTGAGTTTGTTATCTATGACAAGCTAAACAAGCTTAAAAAAGATACAAGGTTAAGGTCTCAATAAAGATGTTCTGCAGACTCTATAGTTTTATTTCATAATAAGACTGAGTGACAATATCTTAAAAACTAGTTCTAAGAATGCTTAAAATTAAGTAGCTCTCAATTATAAGGGTATAGCTAAACCTGTTGAATTGTACTCTTATAAATATAGCCTTGACAAGATGAGTTAATACTTATGGATAGATACTTCTTATGCTTCAGAAACAACCTGAAGCGATAGAATACTATTAGCTAATATGGTAGTCTTAAAGACTAAAATATAGGGTATAAAAAAAAGGCTTCAGAATTAACTGAAGCCTTTTTAATATTTATAAAAGAGTAGGTGTGATTAGTTCAATTTGAAAGTCACACGTCTCATTAATTGTCTTGCGTATTTAGAAGACTTGTCCACAGAGTTGTCTTCGCCACCACCTTTAACAGTTAGTCTGCTTGCAGATACTCCAGAAGCAACTAAGATGTCATTAATTTTCTGTGCACGTTGCTCAGATAATTTTTGGTTGTAAGCTTCGTTACCAATTTCATCAGCATAACCTACTAAAGTAGCGTTAGCGTCTGTATTAGCATTCATATACTTTACTAAGTAGTTAATAGCTTCAAGAGAGTAAACAGAAGGCTCTTCGCTGTTAAACTTAAAGTATACGTTTACGTAACCTTTGTCAATTAATTCAGCAATTACGTCATCACCATTAACTGTAGTTTCAGATCCAGTTTTTAAGTATCTAGCATCTAAAGCAGATTCCATTTCATCTGGAATACCATTTTTGTTTAAGTCGATAGCTTGACCACGAGTATTAACAGCTACACCAGACTCAGTTCTGTTGTCTTGGTCTAAGTAGTTTGGCACACCATCTTTATCGTCATCTATCATATCATTCTCTATTTTAGCAATACGCATTCTAAGAGAATCCATTTCTTCTTCTAAAGCATCAGCTTCGTAATACCAGTCTGCGTGAGTAGAAGCACTTCCTAAGTTAATAGAGATACCAGCAGATACATTTACAAGCATACTGTTAAAACCTCTTGCAGCATTATCGCCAGCAATAGATCTTACAGAAGATTGTCCATCCCAAGTAACATCTTGTCCTACGTGACCAATAATAGAAAGGTCTGTAGTGAAAGTTACACGCTCGCTTAATTTAAATTGAGGTGTTACACCAAGAATTGCGTGAAACATAGCATCGTCTTCATCTGCACCAAAGTTAATATCATCAGCTTTAGCAGAAGAATATCCGAAACCACCATGTCCTAAGATTGTAAACCAATCTGTAAATGTGTTAAAGTCTAAAATAGTACCTAAATTAGCTACACCTTGAATAGAACCTCTGTAATAGTTGTTCTTAAATTCTAAGTTACTATCATTGTCGTTTTCGATATTGTTGTAACCAAAATCTAGCTTTACACCAAATTTATTGTTGAACATATATCGTGCACCTACAGAACCTTGGAAAAAAGTAGCCTCATCTGCTACGTATCCAGGAGTGAAAGGTCTTGTTGCTTTACTAGCACCACCTTGTAACTCGATAGACCATTTATTGTAGTCTGCCTCTTGAGCCACTATTGTGCCTGTAAGTAATAATAATCCAATTAATAAAATTTTCTTCATTGCGGTTGTTTTTGTTTAACATGGGCAAAGATAATGTTAATCAAAGGACTATGTGTTAAAAAAAATTAAAATAATTAGGCAACTTCTAGTGTTTCAAACAGCTGTATTTGAGACTGTAAGCGTTCTGTTGTAAGATTCATCATACGTTTGTTAAGAGCAGATGAATCATTTATATAGGTTAAATATTCTAATTTAGTAAACTGTCCTATTAGAATTCCTTTCAGGCTATTCCTAAATTTTATATCTTTCTGAATTGCATTTTCTATATATGCAAACCGCTTTTCTGCATTTAACTTGTAAAACAGGTTTTTGTGTTTTCTTATATAATTTCTAAAAACTTCAATTAATAAATCATTCTGTAATTTAAGTATAGGCCTAATGGTTTCGTTTTGAAATTTCTCTCCAGAACTTGTGCTTGCAGTAACTGTTGCAGTTACAATTTTAGGACGCAGTGCTTTAATTTCTCTGTCTCTATCATTCATAATAAGATCATTTTCTATTAAATTTAACGATACTTTAAATACTATCTTGTAAGTAGTCACTTTAGTTTTTAACGTGTTATAAACACTTTGCGTTAAACTACTACTAATAGCTGTAGGAGAGCCATAAGCATTTTGTAATTTTATAAAAAACAGTTTATGAAATCTATAAATCCTTATACAGGAGAAACCATACAAACATTTCCGCAGTTTACGCCATCTCAAGTAAGTGCTTCAATAACTAAAGCACACGAAGCTTTTTTTTCTTGGAAGAAAACCTCATTTAGTGAGCGTTCTAACTTAATGCGTTCTGTAGCTAAAGGATTAAGAGAACATAAAGATAAATACGCTAAAACAATGACCCTTGAAATGGGTAAGCCCATTGCTCAAGCTAAAGCAGAAATTGATAAATGTGCTTGGTTATGTGAATACTATGCAGATACTGCAGAGCAACATTTAACTTCTAAGATAATTAAGACAGATGCTGCAAAAAGCTATGTAAACTACGAACCTATTGGTGTTGTCTTGGCGGTTATGCCATGGAATTATCCTTTCTGGCAAGTATTTAGGTTCATTGTACCTGCATTAATGGCTGGAAATGTTGGCGTTTTAAAGCATGCAAGTAATGTTATGGGCTGTGCAGAACATATAGAAGCTGTGTTTATAAATGCTGGCTTCCCAAAGCATTGTTTTCAGAATTTACCAATAAATTCAAGCAAGGTTGAAGCTATTATTAGGCACAAACATATTAAAGCGGTTACCTTAACAGGTAGTAAACCTGCTGGTAGTATGGTTGCAAGTGTGGCAGGCGAAGAAATTAAAAAGTCTGTACTTGAACTTGGTGGTAGTAATGCACTGGTTGTTTTTAAAGATGCAGAAATAGATAATACTGTAGCAACATGTGTACAAGCAAGATTTCAAAATACAGGGCAAAGTTGTATAGCAGGAAAACGATTGTTATTACATAAATCTATTGAAGAAGAGTTTCTTGATAAATTGAAAAAAGAAGTAATTGCTTTAAAAAGCGGGAATCCTTTAGAGGAAGATACCTATATAGGAACAATGGCCAGAGAAGATTTAGCTGAAGAATTGGAAGAGCAATTAAAAGCTTCGGTTAAAGAAGGCGCTAAAATTTTAATAGGAGGAAAGCGAACCAATGCTTACTTTGAGCCAACTATAGTTACTAATGTAACACCAGAAATGTCAATTTTTAAAGAAGAAACATTTGGACCTGTTTTATCTGTAACTATATTTAATACAGATGAAGAGGCAGTTGAATTAGTAAATCAATCAGATTTTGGATTAGGAGTTTCGATATTTACTGAAAACGATTCTAAAATTGAAAAACTAATTCCGTTGTTTGAAGATGGTGCTGTATTTGTAAATGAGCTGGTAAAAAGTGATCCGCGATTACCATTTGGTGGAACAAAAATTTCAGGTTATGGTAGGGAGTTGTCTGAAGATGGTATAAAAGAGTTTGTAAATAAAAAGACAGTTTACATTAAGTAGCTATAGGTAATTTACTATTGATGGTGATAAGGCTCATTCCTTAAAATTGTAAATGCACGGTATAACTGTTCAATAAAAAACACACGAATCATTTGATGTGAAAATGTCATTTTTGAAAGTGAAAGTTTACTATTTGCTCTGCTATAAACCTCCGTGGAAAATCCATAAGGACCACCAATTATAAAAACAAGACGTTTTAAACCTGTGTTCATTCGTTTTTGAAGATAAGCAGAGAAGTTAACAGAATTAAACTCTTTACCATTTTCATCAAGAAGAATAACAAAATCTGAAGTTTCTAACTGTTTCATAATTAGTTTGCCTTCCTCGTTCTTCTGTTGTTCTACAGAAAGGTTTTTAGTATTCTTTATATCTGGGATAATTGTAAAGTCAAAATTTATATAGTGGCCTAATCGTTTAGTATATATATCTGTGAGCTCTTCAATTAATTTTTGGTCTGTTTTGCCAATGGCATATAATTGTATGTTCATTTTAAAAACAATTAATTAAGTAATTGGTATTTTCTCTTGAAATTTTTCCAAAGCTATATTTATCAGTAATTTTATAGTGAGTATCACCTTCGATGTTAAATGATATATTTTTAAACATACCTGTAAGCTTTAACTCAGAATACCTTGTCTTATCTATCTCCTGTTTATAAACATCTAGATAGAAAGTATCATTAGGATTGGTGTTTTGAGTTCTTAATTGAAGGGAAAAGAAAACAATAGATAATAAAAGTAAAACTTTCAATTTCATAATTTCAAATTAACTTATAAAAAGTATAATTTGCCATTAAAACCAGAGAAATGATTTCAGAAGAACAATTTCAGTTCGAGATAGACCAAATTATAAAAAATGCAATTCGTGAAGATGTAGGAAATGGAGACCACAGTTCTTTGGCTTGCATACCTTCAGAGGCACAAGGAAAGGCAAAATTACTTGTAAAAGACGACGGCATTATTGCAGGAATCGAGTTTGCAAAACAAGTATTTTCGTATGTAGATCCTCAAATTAAAATAGAGCAGCTTATAAAGGATGGAGATCCTGTTAATTATGGTGACATTGCCTTTTATGTAGAAGGCGCATCACAATCTATTTTAAAAGCAGAACGTCTTGTGCTAAATGCAATGCAGCGTATGAGTGCTATTGCAACCAAAACAAATACGTTTGTAAAGTTATTAGAAGGTACAAAAACTCAAATTCTAGATACTCGTAAAACAACACCAGGAATTAGAGCTCTTGAAAAATGGGCAGTAAAAATAGGTGGTGGTACCAACCATAGGTTTGCACTTTATGATATGGTAATGTTAAAAGATAATCATATAGATTTTGCAGGCGGAATAACTAAAGCCATAGATAAAACAAAATCATACTTAAAAGAAAACAACTTAGATCTTAAAATTATTGTTGAAGCTCGAGATTTAGATGAAATAAAAACCATATTAAAATCTGATGGTGTCTACAGGATATTAATAGATAACTTTAATTACGAAGACACAAAAACCGCTGTAAGGTTAATAGGAGATAAGTGCTTAACAGAAAGCAGTGGTGGCATTACTCTAGATACAGCAAGAAAGTACGCCGAATGTGGTGTAGACTTTATTTCAAGTGGCGCACTTACACATTCTGTTTATAATTTGGACCTTAGTCTTAAAGCCGTTTAAATGAGTAAACCTGTAGAAGATGAGTTAAAAAAAATCCCTATAGTTAGCTGGTTTGTAGCTTCAGGGAAGAAAATCATCTTACCAGGTATGCAAGGTCTGTCTTTATACGACCTATGGGAAATGTATTCTGTAGGAATTATAAAGGGAACTTTTTCAACAAGAGCAAGTGCAATAGCCTTTAGTTTCTTTATGGCTGTATTTCCGTTCTTGCTTTTTATGCTTAACCTTATACCCTTTATAACTTTTATTGATGATTTTCAGTTAGAGTTTCTCACATTTATGGATGCTCTTTTGCCTCCAACAACAACCGAGTTCTTTAATGGTATTTTTGCAGATATAGCAAGCAACCAACGTGGTGGTTTACTGTCTTTTACATTCGTGCTATCTATATTTTTAATGGCAAACGGTGTAAATGCTGTATTTACGGGTTTTGAGTATTCATTTCACACTTCGATAAATAGATCTATAATAAGACAGTATATGGTTGCAGTAGGTGTTTCAATAATATTGGCATTGTTGTTGCTAACTACAGTTATAGCAACAGTTTACATATCGTATATTATAGATGGCTTAACCAGTATGGGTATTTTTAATGATGATGTTTTCTGGTTGCAAATTGCAAGATATGGTGTATTTGTAATAATTGTATATGTAATTACAGCATTACTGTATTATACAGGAACAAGAGAAGGAAAACATACTTCTTTTTGGTCTGCAGGAGCTTTATTTACAACATTGCTAATTATGTTAACCACATATTTATTTGGAATTTATATTGAAAATTTCAGCAATTATAATGAACTCTATGGATCTATAGGAACACTATTAATACTAATGGTATACATTTGGATTAATTCAAACATTATCCTTTTAGGTTTTGAATTGAATGCATCTATTTACAGATTAAAACAGAATTTCGCATAAATTATGCGTACATAATAAAAATTTATTAATTTAACCGCTATAAACAAAAACTAGAAATATGAGAATTTTACTTTTTACCCTGATTGCTTTCTTAATGATTGCACCAAGCCAAGCTCAAACCAAAGTAGGAGATGTTACACTTCCTAATACAATGAAAGTAGGAGATGCTAGTCTGCAACTTAATGGTGCAGGAATACGAGAAAAAATGTGGTTTGATCTTTATTCTGGAGGTCTTTACCTTACAGAAAAAGCATCTAATGCTAGCAACATTATTAATGCAGATAGACCAATGGCAATAAAACTACACATTACATCTAAACTTATTACTAGTGATAAAATGATAAGTGCTGTAAATGATGGTTTTGATGCTTCAACTAATGGTAATACAAGTGCTATTGCAGCAGACATTAAAAAATTCACTGGATTTTTCTCTGAGGAGATTGTGAAAAACAATGTATTTGACATTACTTACCAGCCAGGAGTTGGAGTTGTAGCTTTTAAAGATGGTAAGGAATTAGGTACTATTAAAGGTATGGAATTTAAAAAAGCATTATTTGGAATATGGTTAGGAAAAAAACCAGCAGATGATGACCTTAAAGAAAATATGCTAGGACTGTAAGTTTCTAACAATTAAATGAAAAAGCCTTCTTTAATAGAAGGCTTTTTTTGTAGTCTAAAATTTAAAATTAGCAGTTCTTGTATTTATCGTGTAAGCCTTTGCCATCTAAGATAAGTGGTTTAGCTTTTTCTAATCTATTAACCCTAGTTTTTTCTTGTTTTGCACTTGCTATATGTTGTGCATATTCTTTCTGTCTTCCAGGTGTTAAAGCTTTAAACGCAGTTTGAAAATCTTTATCGCTTTTAAACGCAGCTAACAATTCTTCTGGCAAGACAATATCTTTAGCTTTAGGAGCTTTTGCAATTTTAATTTCCTTCCCATCTTTTTGGTTTTGTATAGCTTCTAAAACATAAGACTTTATATCTTCTAATGGCAACACATCATCTTTTGTGAAGTTTAGTTGTCGCATCCCTTTAGTTTTTCCTTCTTGGGCGTTTCTCAACAATCCTTTTTCATCTTTTAAAAATGCACCTTGAAAAAACCAAATACCATAATGGTTTTTAAAGGCTCCAATGCCTGCTACATTTTTACCATTTATAGTATAAGTAGGAATTCCCCATTTAAGAGTTTCAGTAAACTCTGTGTCGTTTAGTAGCGTTCTTAGCTGTTGTAGCTGTGATTTAAATGGAGAGTCTTTTTTGAAAAACGCATCAATCTTATCTTTCTTAGAGTCCATAGTGAGTATTTAAATATATCGTTTAGCAGT
Source organism: Croceibacter atlanticus HTCC2559 (assembly GCF_000196315.1). Classification (NCBI taxonomy): domain Bacteria; kingdom Pseudomonadati; phylum Bacteroidota; class Flavobacteriia; order Flavobacteriales; family Flavobacteriaceae; genus Croceibacter; species Croceibacter atlanticus. The sequence goes on from NC_014230.1 coordinate 1,847,989, forward strand.
TAGTTCTGCAACAGTAACAATAACTTGTACAGCTTTCATCATACTCTCAACAGGTACATATTCATAGCGTCCGTGAAAATTATGTCCACCAGCAAAAATATTAGGGCAAGGTAATCCCATAAAACTTAATTGAGAACCATCTGTACCACCACGAATTGGTTTAATAAGCGGTTGTATGCCTAGCGTTTCCATGGCTTCTTTAGCAATATCTACAATATGCATAACAGGTTCTATATGTTCTCTCATATTAAAATATTGATCCTTAACATCAACAGTAATGGCAATTTGTTCTAATTGTTCATTAAGATCATTAGCAACTTGTTGCATAATAGCTTTTCGAGCTTCAAAATGTTCTTTATCGTGATCTCTTATAATATATTGAAGTTTTGTTTCTTCAACTTTACCATTCATTTGATATAAGTGGAAAAAACCTTCTCTGTCTGAGGTGTGCTCAGGAGTTTCTAATCTTGGTAGTGAGTTTATATAGTCTTGTGCTATATACATTGAGTTTACCATTTTCCCTTTGGCATAACCAGGATGAACAATTTTTCCTTTAATAGTTACTACTGCGCCAGCAGCATTAAAATTTTCATATTCAAGTTCACCTATCTGGCTGCCATCCATTGTGTAAGCCCATTCTGCTCCAAATTTCTCGACATCAAATTTATGTGCACCTCTTCCTATTTCTTCATCTGGCGTAAACCCTACTTTTATATCACCGTGTTCAATTTCTGGGTGAGCTAAGAGGTATTTCATAGCTTCCATTATTTCTGTAATTCCGGCTTTGTCATCTGCACCTAAGAGTGTAGTGCCATCTGTTGTTATAATGGTTTGACCTTTGTATTGCAGTAAATCTTCAAAATATGCTGGAGACAATACAATATCTTCTTCAGCATTTAAGATAATGTCTTTACCATCATAATTTTCAATAATTTGAGGCTTAACATCTTTACCTGTAAAGTCTGGAGTTGTATCAAAATGAGAAATAAAACCAATAGCAGGAACATCATAATCTACATTGCTCGGTAAGGTAGCCATGATATAGGCATTATCATCAATTGTAACATTAGACATACCCATTTCTTTAAGCTCTTCAACAAGTTTATGAGCTAAGACCCATTGTTTTTCTGTACTTGGTGTGGTGTTGCTTTCTGGATCGCTCTCAGTATCTATAGTTACATAACTTACAAAGCGTTTAATTAACTTTTCTTTATCTATGGGCATCATTGCTTTTTTTGTTTTACTTCAAAAGTATAGAAATGCGGTCCTAAAAACAAGCTAGGATAAGTAGTGTATAACTTTAAAATTTCTTTTTGAAGCCTATTTGTAGCACCTAATTAAATCAGTTATTTTTGAAGCACCTAATTTCAGCTATGTACAAGTCTATCCTAAGGCCAATCCTTTTTAAATCTGATCCTGAAGAAATTCATCATTTTACATTTTCAAGTGTAAGACGTTTATTTAAAGTTCCAGGTTCTAAGAATATTATTAAAAAACTGTATCAAGTTAATGATACGCGATTAGAGCGTGAGGTATTTGGTCTTAAATTTAAAAATCCAGTAGGCTTAGCTGCAGGATTTGATAAGGATGCCAAGCTTTATAAAGAATTATCTCATTTTGGTTTTGGCTTTATAGAAATAGGTACGGTTACACCTAAGCCACAACCAGGAAACCCTAAAAAACGATTATTTAGATTAAAAGAAGATCAGGCCATTATTAACCGAATGGGGTTTAACAATGGTGGTGTAGCAGAAGCTGTTGTTAGATTACAAAAAAATAAGAATGTACTTATTGGTGGTAATATTGGGAAAAATAAAGTAACCCCAAATGATGAAGCTGTTAACGACTATATTTTATGCTTTAATGCATTGTTTAATGTTGTAGACTACTTTGTTGTTAATGTTAGCTCACCGAATACACCAGGTTTGAGAGAATTACAAGACAAAGAACCACTTACTAAGTTGTTGGCAACATTACAAGACTTAAATGCCCAAAAGGAGAAACGTAAGCCAATTCTATTAAAAATAGCACCAGATCTTACTGAAGACCAACTATTAGACATAATAGATATAGTAGCAACTACAAAAATTGATGGCGTTATTGCAACAAACACCACAATTTCAAGAGAAGGTTTAACATCTGTAAATAAAGAAGAGATTGGTGGTTTAAGTGGAAAACCACTCACAAAACGCTCCACTGAAGTTATAAGATTTCTTTCTGAAAGAAGTAATAAGGCTTTTCCGATTATAGGAGTTGGAGGCATACACTCTGCCCAAGACGCGCTTGAGAAGATTGAAGCAGGAGCATCTTTAGTACAACTTTATACAGGATTTATCTATGAAGGGCCACAGCTAATTAAAGATATTAATACAGAACTTTTGTTACAAGCTTAAATGTTAGAAGCACTTATCTCATTTTCTTTGGCAACTATTGTGTTGGCATTTTCTCCAGGTCCAGACAATATATATGTATTAACCCAAAGTATAAGCAATGGGAGCAAGGCAGGAATTGCTACGGTAGCTGGATTAATTTCTGGTTGTATAGTACACACTGCATTACTAGCATTTGGAGTGTCTGCGCTTATTACAGCATCACCACAACTCTTTTTTATTATAAAACTAATTGGTGCAGCTTATTTATTATACCTGGCGTTTAAAATTTATAAAAGTGATGCATCAATTGCTATAGATGGTACACAAGAGAAAAAATCATACATCGAATTATTTAAAATTGGCGTTGTAATGAATTTACTCAACCCCAAGGTAATGCTGTTCTTTTTAGCATTTTTTCCAGCGTTTATTTGGAACCCAGATGGCAATACAACACTGCAATTCTTTATATTAGGAGGAACCTTTATGTTAGTCTCGTTCTTAGTGTTTTCAAGTATAGCTATACTAGCAGGAAAAATATCAAAATATTTAAGACAAAGTAATACAATAGGCGTGGTGTTAAAGTGGCTTCAAATTATAGTATTTGTAGGAATAGCCATCTTCATATTTATTTAAGCATCCAATTTGATTATCTTTGAATAACTTCAAAATGTAAGTATGTCCAACGCTGTAAAAATCATTGAATGCCCTCGCGATGCTATGCAAGGTATCAAAGATTTTATTCCAACAGAGAAAAAAGTACAATACCTTCAAGCCTTGTTGCGTTGCGGTTTTGATACTATAGATTTTGGGAGCTTTGTATCTCCTAAAGCCATACCACAAATGGTTGATACTGCTGAAGTATTATCTAAGTTAGATCTCTCTTCAACAAAGAGTAAATTATTAGCAATAGTTGCTAATACTAGAGGCGCTCAAGATGCATCTAATCATCCTGAAATTCAATATTTAGGGTATCCATTTTCTATTTCTGAAAATTTTCAGATGCGTAATACGCATAAAACCATTCAACAATCTGTTGAAACACTTCAAGAGATTTTAAATATTGCAGATGCTTCAAATAAAGAAGTGGTCACTTATATATCTATGGGCTTTGGTAATCCTTATGGAGATCCTTGGAATGTTGAAATTGTAGGAGAGTGGACAGAAAAATTATCTGCAATGGGTGCTAAGATATTGTCATTATCAGATACTGTAGGAACCTCAGATCCTGAGACTATAGATTATTTGTTCTCAAACCTTATTCCTAAATATCCAGACATAGAGTTTGGAGCACATTTGCATACCACACCAACCACATGGCACGAAAAAATACACGCCGCATATCAAGCCGGTTGTGTGCGTTTTGATGGTGCAATACAAGGCTTTGGCGGTTGCCCTATGGCTAAAGATGACCTTACAGGAAATATGCCTACAGAAAAAGTATTGTCATACATGACGCAAGTTAAAGCTGAGACCAATGTTAAGATGATGAGCTTTGAATCTTCCTATAATGAAGCCACTAAAATATTTACCAAGTATCATTAAAAATAGGTTTTACTATTAAGCAATCGCATTTATGACACGTTCAATCAGATTTTTAAAATCATATACCATAAAGGTTTTCTGCATTTGTATTTTAAGCATGATTATGTGGTCTTGTGGTACAACCTCTTCATTACCAAAAGCACCTATCAAAAATGTGGTTGAAGAAGACTTAATACGCTTCAATATTCTAGCCGTAAATGATGTTTATGAAATTGCAGCATTGGAGAATGGTACAATAGGTGGTATGGCACGAGTTGCTACACTTAGGGATTCATTAAAGAAAGAAAACCCAAATACATTCTTAACAATGGCAGGAGATTTTTTAAATCCATCGTTGTTGGGAACCTTAAAATATGAAGGAGAGCGTATTAAGGGTAAGCAGATGATTGAGGTGATGAATGCTATGAAATTTGACCTGGCAACATTTGGTAATCATGAGTTTGATTTGAAACCAAAAGAATTTCAATCCAGATTAAATGAATCTATGTTTAATTGGGTGTCTGCTAATGTTCAATATAACGGTGGCGATATTATCTTACCTTTTTTCAAAGAACACTACGGCATTAAATATGGTATACCACAAACTAAATCTATAAGAATTTATAATAAAGATAGTATTGCAATGTCTTTAGGTTTTGTAAGTGTTACCATAGATTCTAATCCACAGGATTGGGTAGATTACGGTAATTACTTAACGGATGCTACCTTTGCTTATAATAGTATTAAAGACACAACAGATGTTGTTATAGGTTTTACGCATTTAAGTTTAGCAGAAGATAAAGAGTTAGCAAAACAGTTACCACAGTTACCACTAATTATTGGTGGTCATGAACATGATGCAATTGACGTTACTGTAGGCTCTACCAGAATTACAAAAGCAGATGCCAATGCAAAGTCTGCATTCTTACATGAGTTTGCTTACAATACAAACACAAAAGAGGTTAGTGTAAAATCTACATTAATACCAATTGCCAAAGCTATTCCTAAAGACCCTTATGTGCAGTCGATAGTAGATAAATGGACGGCTATTCAAGATGCTGAAATAAAAAAAGTTATAGACAATCCTTACGAGGTTATTTATACTGCAAAAGAAGTTTTAGACGGTACAGACGCTTCGGGTAGAAGCAAACAGACCAACTTAGGGAAGATAGTGACTAAAGCAATGAGTTTTGCTTACAATAATGAAGTAGATGCTGTATTTGTAAATGGCGGTTCTTTTAGGATAGATGATGAATTAGAAGGCGATATAAGTAGTTTTGATATTTTTAGAGTATTAACATTTGGAGGTAATTTATTAAAAGTAAATATTAAAGGAAGCTTGTTAAACGATGTGTTAGATTACGGAAAACAAAGTGCTGGAACAGGAGCATACTTGCAACGTTATAACATTACACAGGATGCAGAAACTGGTAATTGGCTTGTAAAAGGAAAGCCTATAAATGCAGAAGAGTCCTATTGGATAGCAACATCAGATTATTTATTAAAAGGTTTTGATGTTCCTATGCTAAAAACGGGTGAGCCAGGAGTGATTAATGTAGTTACTCCAAATGCAGAAAGTTTGGCTGGAGATATTAGAAAAGCCGTTATTGCTTACCTAAAAACACTATAATCTATTGAGTTTACTTCCAGATCAATCTAAACTTATTGAGCTTGCTAAAGCTAAAATGCCCTACGGAAAATTTAAAGGTAGATTTTTAATCGATTTACCAGAACATTATATTGTTTGGTACAAGCAAAAAGGATTTCCAAAAGGAAAACTAGGCAATCAATTAGAGCAAATTTTCGAGATTAAAGTAAATGGTCTAGAACCTATGATTAGAACTATTAGAGATAGGTTTTAATTTATTGTGGTATTTTATTAATAATTAGAAGGTTGTAATATTAATTATTACAATAACTATTTTATTCAGTTTAATCCTATCTCTTACTAATACACGCTTAACTTTTATTACCTTTGCATCCCGTAAAGACAAAACAATGGCGCAACAAACCAAGTATATTTTCGTTACGGGAGGCGTTTCCTCTTCATTAGGAAAAGGCATTATAGCCGCATCACTTGCTAAGTTACTTCAAGCAAGAGGCTACAAAACAACCATACAAAAATTAGATCCCTACATAAATGTAGATCCAGGAACACTAAACCCTTATGAACATGGCGAATGTTATGTTACAGAAGATGGTGCAGAAACAGATTTAGATCTAGGTCATTATGAGCGATTTCTAAATGTAAATACGTCTCAGGAAAATAACGTTACTACTGGTCGCATTTATCAAAGTGTTATAGAAAAAGAGCGTCGTGGAGAGTTTTTAGGTAAGACTGTGCAAGTAGTTCCTCATATAACCAATGAAATTAAGGAACGTATACAAATGCTAGGTAAGCACGGTGATTATGATATTGTGATTACTGAGATTGGAGGTACTGTTGGAGATATTGAGTCTTTACCATACATAGAAAGTGTAAGGCAATTAAAGTGGGAACTAGGAGATGATAATGCATTAGTTATTCACTTAACATTAATCCCTTACTTATCTGCAGCTGGAGAGTTAAAGACAAAACCGACACAACATAGCGTAAAAACATTAATGGAAAGCGGTATAAAAGCCGATATTCTTGTTTGTAGAACAGAGCATGAATTGTCTGATGACCTTCGTGATAAACTAGCATTATTTTGTAATGTAAAGCGTGAAGCCGTTATACAATCTATTGATGCTTCTACAATATATGATGTTCCTAACCTTATGTTAGAAGAAGGTTTAGATGTTATTACTTTAGATAAATTAAAACTTTCTAAGGACACCCAACCAGATCTTACACATTGGAATGCCTTTTTAAAACGACATAAAAATCCGACTTGTGAAGTAACTGTTGGTTTGGTAGGTAAGTATGTTGAGCTGCAAGATTCTTATAAATCTATTTTAGAAGCATTTATTCATGCTGGAGCAGAGAATGAGGTAAAAGTGAATATAGAAAGCATACACTCAGAATTTATTGATGATGCTACTATAAAAGACAAAATATCTCATTTAGATGGTATCTTAGTTGCACCTGGTTTTGGAGAACGTGGTATAGAAGGAAAGGTAGATGCTGTAAAATTTGCAAGAGAAAATAACTTACCATTTTTTGGTATTTGTTTAGGTATGCAAATGGCTGTTATAGAGTATGCAAGAAATGTACTTAACCTTTCAGATGCTAATTCTATCGAGATGGATGACAGTACTAAAAACCCTGTTATCGCAATAATGGAAGATCAAAAGAACATTACCCAAATGGGTGGCACAATGCGATTAGGTTCTTGGGAATGTAAATTAAAAGATGGTTCTAAAATCCATGAGATTTACAACTCTCAAACCATACACGAGCGTCACAGACATCGTTATGAATACAATAATAAATATAAGGAGCAATTAGAAGCTGCAGGTTTAATTAGTACAGGTATAAATCCAGATACAGGTTTAGTTGAAACAATTGAGCTTAAAGACCATCCTTGGTTTATAGGTGTGCAATACCATCCAGAATATAAAAGTACAGTAGCAAATCCGCATCCATTATTTGTTGGCTTTGTTGAAGCTTGTAAACAATATTCTCAAAACAGATAACATAAGAACTCGTGCCAAGTTGGCACATCATTAATAAATGGGCGTGTTTTTGAAACGTCCAATTCCACAGAAGATAAATACATGGAAAATAAAAAATTTGACCTTAACTCATTAATCGGTTTTATATTAATTGGTGGTATTCTTATTTGGATGCTTTATAGAAATGCACCAACCGAAGAAGAACTTCAAGAAAAAGCAACTACAGAGCAAGTTGAAAAAGCAAACGAGACTAATGAAGTTGCTACACCAACTACTGTTGACTCTACTCAGGTAGCCACTACAGAAACAGACTCTATAAAACAAGCTAGGGCTAATGCACAATTAGGATCATTCGGTTATTCAAACCAATATGATAATGGCACAGTAACAACATTTGAAAATGACGTTTTGTTTTTAAAGGTTGCAAACAAAGGAGGTCAAATAGTTGAGGCTAAAATGAAGAATTTTAAAACCTACGACTCTATTCCTGTTCATCTTATAAAAGATAACAACGCATCTTTCAATATTAATTTTAAAACGTCTGACAACCGCACTTTAAATACTGAAAACTTAGCATTTGAGCCTACTTTATCTAAAAGTGGTGACAACCAAGTTTTAAGTATGAAGCTTAAGGTTTCAAATTCTGAGTATCTAGAATACCGTTATGAGCTTAAGCCAGGTGAGTATATGTTAGATTTTTCTATAAACTCTAAAGGCTTAGAAAATGTATTAAATACATCTGAAGCTGCTGTGCTTAACTGGAAATTAAAAGGTTATAGGCACGCTAAGAGTATTTCATATGAAAACAGATATACAGAGGCTATATATGAGTATGAAGATGGTAAAGATGATTACTTAGGACAGCAAGATTTTACAGATGATGAAGAGGAAGATGTTACTTATGTAGCATTTAAACAACACTTCTTTACTTCAATCTTACTTACGGATACGCCTTTTAAAACAGGTAAGTTTACGTCTAAAAATTTGGTTGAAGATGAAGATATAGATACAGTTTACACAAAGGAATTTACAGCACAGTTTCCATTAGAAACTAAAGGTGGTGAAATAGATTATAATATGAATTGGTACTACGGTCCTTCAGATTATAAAATCTTAAATGATTATGATAGGAACCTTGATGAGGTTATTCCATTAGGTTGGGGAATTTTTGGATGGATAAACCGTTATGTATTTATACCATTCTTTGCATTTATTACAAGTTTTGGAGTTGTATCTTATGGTGTGGCAATTATAATTATGACAATTGTTGTAAGAATAGTGCTGTCTCCAGTTACTTATAAATCTTACTTGTCTCAAGCTAAGATGAAAGTTCTTAAGCCAGAAATAAATGAGCTTAATGAAAAGTATAAGGACAACCCAATGAAAAAGCAGCAAGAAACAATGAAGCTGTATAGTAAGGCAGGCGCAAGCCCAATGAGTGGTTGTTTACCGGCACTTATGCAATTGCCTGTATTCTATGCATTGTTTCAGTTTTTCCCAAGTGCATTTCAACTAAGGCAGAAAAGTTTCCTTTGGGCAGATGATTTGTCAAGTTATGATACTATTGCAGAGTTACCTTTTAGCATTCCATTTTATGGCGACCACGTGAGTTTGTTCCCAATATTAGCATCTGTCGCTATCTTCTTTTATATGACGATGACTACTGGGCAAACTATGCAGCAAAACTCTCAGCCAGGAATGCCTAACATGAAGTTTATCATGTACTTGTCGCCATTATTAATGTTGTTCTTCTTTAATAACTACGCGAGTGGTTTATCATTATATTACTTTATCTCTAACCTTATTACAATTGGTATTATGTTAGTTATTAAGAATGTAATTATAGATGAAGATAAGATTCACGCTAAGATAGAAGCAAACAAGAAGAAGCCTAAAAAACAAAACAGATTTTCTAAGAAAATGCAGGAAATGATGGAACAGGCAGAAGCTCAGAAAAATGCAAAAAAATAGACAACTAAAACTAATTTGGGATTTTAGAGGTCCAGATGCAGAGCCCATAGCTAAACATCATGAGATTCACCTCAAAGAATATTTTCAAATTGAGTCTAAAGAACATTTTGGCATAGGTGTTGAAAGCCTTTCAGAAATGCATAGTATAGCATATGTAATAGTTTTAGAAACAGAAATGAAAACTGTTAGAGATGCATTAAAACCACATAGAGGTGTAGTACACGCTGTAAAAGATTAAGACTAATGTGTTAGTTCTTATAGCTTTATTACATTTGTAAAAATTTAAATATATGATGAAGAATATTTTATTAGCAGCCTTTTTTATAGTTACAACTACTGTAAGTATGGCACAATCTAAAGTTGGAACAGTAGATGTAGATTTTATCTTAACCAACATGACAGATGAGCTTAAAAAAGTTAATGACAGTCTTGCAAATTACGAGGCATCATTATCTGCACAACTGCAAACTAAGATGACAGACTATGAAACTAAGTACAAAGCTTTTGATGCTGCTCAAGCAACGATGTCTGATGCTATGAAGCAAACTAAAAGCCAAGAAATTGCTAACGTAGAGAATGATATAATGCAGTTTAGAAAAAATGGTTCTCAATTGTTAAGTTTAAGAAGAGATCAACTTTTAGCGCCTTTGTACCAACGTATAGGTAAAGCTTTAGATGCTGAAGCTAAAGCACAAAACTATTCTCAGGTTTTAAACATAGGTTCTGGAGCATTAGGCTATGCCGATCCAAAATTTGATGTTACAGAAGCTGTAATGAAACGTATGGGAGTTACTATTAAACAACAGCAACCGCAAGGACAGAATTAAAAGAGATAAATAAATTTAAAAACCCGTTCAATTTGAACGGGTTTTTTTATGGACTTATTTTAACTAAAAAAATAACCAAAAATGGGTATTACATAACTGTATTTAAGCAGCTAGTTTTGTTTAAAACCTAAAATTATGAAATCAGTATTTAGAATTACACTTTATGTAGTCTTAGCAGTTTTAGCAATTTCTTGTTCCGATGATGAGAATCCTGCAGATAACTTCTTAGGAACGCAAGATGTTACTATAACAGTAAACGATCAAGCCTACGCGTTAAAAGGTGGTGCATATTATGATGAACAAGATGAATCAAATTGTGATATCAATGAAATTGTACATTTTGGGGACTCAAGCACTTTTCGATTTGGGTTAAACAATGGTGTAGGTATAGATGTTTTTAATTTCACCTTTGATACAGATTTTAATTCTAATGGTGTAGCGGTAGGCCAAATTGTAACAAATCCTTATTTCTTTTCATTTGCAATGCGTTTTGAGAATCAAGTGAGCTTTTACAGAGGCGCTGTAATTAATGGACAAGATGCTTATTTTGGTAATGGTTCTTCAAATGAAGTAGTTGTTAGTATTCAGAATATATCTATGGTGGTTAATGAGCGAGTTTCTAATGGTCGTGAGCAAGTAATAGATGGTGTGCGCCAAGATTATCCTTTAGAAAAAGTAAGTGGCGCACTTAATTTTTCATTTACAGATGAAAGCGGTAATAGTCAGGATGTGTCTATGGATTTTAACTTAGAAGGTGAAAATATCGTTATAGAACCAGATGAGTTTATTAGCTCTGATACAAGTGATGATGATGGTAATGGTGGTGGCAGTGGAACAGATTGCGGTAATCTTGAATACAATGGACCAACAGAAGGTCAAATCGCACAATTTTGTCAAACAGCACAATTAGCGCAGTGTACTGGTAATACAACAGAGTATAACCTTTTATGTGATATCATTGCAGATTATGAGGCAACTTGTCCATATTGTAATTAAATAGATAGTATCTAATTTAGTTTGTTAATAGTTAACAAATACAAAGCCCAATCATAACTATAATGATTGGGCTTTATATATTAAATACTTTAAAATTTTTTTATCTACTATAATTAGGAGACTCTTTAGTAATAGTAACATCGTGAGGATGACTCTCATTAATTCCTGAAGACGTAATTTTTACAAAACGTCCGTTCTCTTTTAAGGTATCTACATCCTTAGCACCACAATAACCCATACCAGCTCGCAAACCACCAATAAATTGATGTATGCTTTCATAAAGTTCACCTTTATAAGGTACACGTCCTACAATTCCTTCTGGTACAAGTTTCTTGATGTCATCTTCAACATCTTGAAAGTAACGATCCTTAGAACCTTGTTTCATAGCTTCTACAGAACCCATACCACGATATGATTTAAACTTTCTTCCTTCGTAAATAATAGTTTCGCCAGGAGATTCTTTTGTACCTGCCAACAAACTACCTAACATTACAGTATCTGCACCTGCGGCAATAGCTTTAGGGATATCTCCAGTATATCTTATACCGCCATCTGCAATAACAGGAACGCCAGAGCCTTTAATAGCAGCAGCTACTTCTAATACCGCAGAAAATTGAGGAAATCCTACGCCTGCAACCACACGTGTTGTACATATAGAACCTGGACCAATACCTACTTTTACAGCATCTGCACCAGCTTCAACTAAATATTTAGCAGCTTCTCCAGTA